>JAUSOA010000194.1 GCA_030656435.1 Acholeplasmataceae bacterium
AAGAGTATGAGTTTATCAGATGGCGATAAATTAGAAGCGTGTTTATATGTCAATCCTAGTGATGAGTTTATTATTTTGACTAACCGTGGACATGTGATCAAGGATGTTGTCGAAGAGCTACCACTATATAATAGAAATCGCCGTGGTATCTTAATTATTGAGCATCAAAAAGCCAATCCACATCTAGCAGTATCAGCATCTAGACTTTCTCGTGCTCAAACTAAAGAAAATGTAGGAGTTCGAATTGTTACCGATAAATCCTCTTTACTCTTAACAGTAGGAGACTTAAAATATAGCGGGAATAAATTTGGTAAAAAGCTCTTTGATGAAGAAGCGCTTGGCAAGGGCCATTCGATTGAAATATTTATGGCAGAAGCAGATACCTATGAAGAAAAGAAAGAAAAGAAAATCTCTTCAAAAAATCCGATTCAACCACCGAGTACAATCGATATCCTAAAGGAAGAAATAATAGAAGTGAATGATAAAAAAATACATTTGAATAGACTTGATCTATTCGATGAAGATGAGTAGGAGAAAAAAATGAAACTTTCAGTCCAAAACAATACCTATACTTATGAAAATGCAGTTAGCTTATCCGATGTCGCAAAAAAATCAAATGCTAAAGATTATTTAGCAGCAACCGTCAATGGAAGATTAAGAGAGCTTTCCTTTATTGTTACTAAGGATGCTGAAGTTGAATTTCTAAGCTATAACAATCCTGACGCGATTCGTATTTATGAATCTACATTGCGTTATGTCATCGCGATGGCTGTCAAAAATCTTTATCCTGAAGCAAAGCTAAGATTTAATTATTCGATTTCACGCTCGATACTAGCTGTCATGGATGAGTTTAAGGGAACCCTTGATGTAGCAACTGTAGAAAATATAAAAAATGAAGTTGCTAGACTAATTGCTGCTGACTTAAAGATTACAAGAAAGCGTGTTTCTATTGGTGAAGCTACGAAACTCTATACTGAGCTTGGTATGATTGAAAAAGTGGCTATTTTAAAATATAGAGAAGAAGATTATGTCAATTTATACCAATGTGAAAAATATATCAACTATATGTTTGGATATATGCTTCCTTCAACAGGATTTTTAAAAAATTATACTTTATTTTTATATCACCCAGGCTTTATCATTCAATACCCAAGAGCAGAATATAATGGAGAAATCCCACAATTTAAGGATGAACCTCGATTTGGTTTAGCGCTTAAGGAAGCCGCAAAATGGGGTAGAATTATTCAAGGAAATACGATTCCAAAGATTAATGAATACGCTAAGGATTACCAATCTGCTGTTGACTTTGTCAATATGTGTGAAACGAAGCATAATCACCAGTTAAGTGAACTTGGTGATTTAATTCAATCCAATATGGATAACATTCGCTTAATCGCGATTGCTGGTCCATCATCTTCTGGTAAAACAACATTTTCAAATCGTTTACGCGTTGAATTAATGACTAGAGGCTACAAACCAGTCATGATCTCCATTGATGATTACTATAATCCAAAGCATTTAGCTCCAAGAAATGATGATGGTTCTCCAGATTTAGAGCATGTAGATGCACTCGATGTCGAACTCTTTAATCATGACATGTCTAAGCTAGTTCAAGGACAAAGAGTCACTTTACCACGCTTTAATTTTAAGACAGGAACTAGAGAACAGGGAAGATCAGTTTCTCTGACTGAAGATACCCCAATCATTATTGAAGGTATACATGCCTTAAATGAAAAACTTACACGAAGTATTCCAAAGCATCAAAAATTCAATATTTATATCGCCCCACAAACACAGCTTCATATTGATGATCATAACCCAATTAGCATCACTGAATTAAGACTTCTCAGAAGAATAGTTAGAGATCAAAAATATCGAAATTCATCAGCAATTGATACGATGGATATGTGGCCAAGCGTTAGAAGAGGCGAATTTAAATGGATTTATCCGACTCAAAAGGAAGCAAACTATGTCTTTAATTCGGAATTGACCTATGAATTTGCTGTTTTGAAAAAGCATGCCGTCACACAGCTTCTAGCCATTCCAAGAGACAACAGACACTACATCACAGCAAACCGTCTATTAAAATTCTTAAAATACTTTTCAAATATCGATGACGATATCGTCCCATGCAATTCACTCTTAAGAGAATTTATCGGAGGCTCTAGCTTCCATCACTAAAAAGGGGTTGACAATATGAATGCACTAGCTAATATGGACCGGATTCAAATCAATAAAGAAATGATGATGCTATTACTGTCACTTTATGAATCCAAGGGAAAATCCTTTTACTATGATGATCTTTTCAATCGTGATTTATCAGCCTTTGAGAAGAAAACAATGGAAGGAAACCTAATTTCGATTGCTAAATATTTGGATTTAAAGATGACAGATGCAAGAATCAAGCTTTTCGCTAAAAAACCGATGAGTCCAAAGAATAAGGATGAATTTTTACTTTCAAATATTAAAGCATCTCTAAATCAACTCCAAAAACGTCCTGAGGATTTCGAATTATTAGTTAACGAAGTCGGCAATTTAATCAAGCTACTTTCTAAAAATGTCGATCCGATTCAATTCAATACCTATGATCTTCAAGAGGAAGGGATGCTTAAGTCGAAAAAGCATTCGAAAAAAGATGATTTAGAGAAATTAATGCATCTTTTTGAAAAGAATTTAAAATCTAAGAAGTATGAGCTTACACAACTCATTTCTAATTTCTATATCGACTTTTTAAATATGAATATTTTATCGAAGCATTCAGATCTTGTTGGCCTAATTCTTTTATACGCATTGCTTGCTAAGGATTTTTCAGTCTTTAAATATGTGAGCTTCTTCAAGTATTTCTTAAAGGAAAAGGATGGCTGGAAGAGTGGAATTATTACAGCAAACTATTATTGGTCATCTGGATATGCTCAAACAGAAATGATTTCTAGAATTTTACTCAATTTGCTAATTCATGCCTATGAAGAGGTCGATGATATGGCTCATGAGTATGTCTTCGAACGTGAACTGAATAAATCCAATAACATTGAAAATAGTATTTTAAAACTAGAAGAAATATTTTCTAAGGAAGATTTAAGAAAAAGACATCCAAATGTCAGTGATGCAACTATCGATAGAACATTAAAGAGATTAAAGGATGAAGATAAAATTAGACCTTTAGGTAAGGGTAGAAGCTCCAAATGGCAACGCATTGTTTCAGGCAATAAGAAGTTTGGTGTGGAACAACTTTCCCTCTTTGGCGATTAAGGGCACTGCCCTTTTTTGTTAATTAAATGCATTAATTTAAGCTTTAAGGGAAACCCTAAGGTATAATGAACTCGGTCAGGAGGATTTATATGACATTAGATTTAATTAAAAAATTAAGAGAAGAGACTCAATCTGGTATTTTAGAGTGCAAAAAGGCTTTGCAAGATGCCAATGGTAATTACGAAGAAGCCTTAAAGATTTTAAAGAATACATTTGTTGCTCATGATGGAAACAAAAGAGTCGCATCGAAGGGCTTATGTAATGTTTTTGTGGATCAAAATCAAGCGATACTTTATGAAATCAACGCAGAAACAGATTTTGTATCAAAAAACGAAAATTTCATTCACTTAGTTCAATCGTTAGCAAGTCCACTCCTTGCGTCAAATGCTACCAATCCAGTGGATGCTAAGAAGATTTTGATTGGTGAAAAAACAGTTGATGAAATGATTTCTCAAACATCTTCTATAATTAAAGAAAACGCCTATTTAAGACGTTTTTACCGTGTTGTAAAAGAAGATTCCTACGGATTTGGAACCTATATCCACAATCAAGGAAAAGTCGTTACACTCGTTATTTTGAATAAGGATTTACCCATTTTAGCAAGAGATTTAGCAATGCAGGTTGCAGCAAATAGTCCTTCATACCTAGATACCAAATATATCGATTTAGACACCATGAATTACGAACGTTTTATGTATGAAAAAAATCATGGGGAAGTAAATGATGAACTCTTTCATAGACATCTAGAAGATATTTCTCTCACAACGCAAGCATGGGTAAAAAATCCAGATCTAAAAGTCTATGAGATCCTTAATGAACAAGGAGTAGAAATCATTGATTTTTTCAGATTTGAGTTAGGCCAAGGTATCGATAGCAAGCTGAGCTGTCGATTAGATATTCCTTGCGACGGTTCAAAGATTACAGTAACACCGATTTATTAAGCAAAATTTCGTAGTTTAAAGGATAATCAGTATATAATTGAATTGGAAAAGGGGTATTGAAAATGAAGGTAAAAAAGAATGTTGGTAAGGTTGATCAGATTGTAAGATATTTTCTCGCAGTGGTATTTCTAGTATTGACTTTTCAAGTTAGTTATTGGTTTTTCATTGGTGCTGTGGTTATGATGATGACAGCGTATTTCAGCTTTTGTGGATTATATAAGCTCTTTGGAATCAATACCTGCAAGATCGATTATAGTAAAGTAGAAGACGAAGACCTAGAATAGACCTGAAAAGGTCTTTTTTTATTGACCAATTGCTTCAAAGGATTTATAATGAGTGTAACTGATTTTCATAATATAGGGGGATTTTTTATAATGAATGAAAGTAAATGGTCGTTTTTTCGAATTTCAATGGTTGTTTTGTCTTCTTTATTTATACTTGCTAGAATTTCAACGATTCAATTCATGGTTCAATATTTAGGTATGCCCGTTTTGCAACAATTACTATTACCGTTATTGATTGAGATTCTACTACTATTCCTTTTGATTTTTGCTCCAAGTAAGTATCGCTTTTTAGCAATCATACCTTTACTATACTTTGTTGTAATCAATTTAGTTCGAATGATAGGTTTTATCGATGCTCATATTTCTGTACCATCAATATTTGTTTTTCAATATATAGCAAGTAGTTTATTGATTATCATAGCCTATCTATCATTTTCAATCATTTTATTACCATTCTTTAATTACAAGAAAAAATACGCGATTTTTTTTGGATTATTTCTAATTCCAGCATTGATTTTATATATGATTACTGTGATCATGAATATGGGCAATATGTTTAACCAAAATCCTTTTCTATTTATTTACAGAAGTGTCTTAATTAACTTCGTTGCTAGTACTACGATTTATTTAGTTTTTACATTATATATCCTAGAGCATTCTAAAAAAAGACAGGTCAATGACCAATCCTTGGTGGAAAACCGGTTTTAATTATTGAATGCATAAAAATAAAATAAAGCTTAAAATGAGCTTTATTTTTCGTTAAACATTCCGGTTTTCAATACCTTCATTACATTATCGGTAATTCTATCTAAATCTAGATCAGTTAATGTATCTCTAAATAATACTTGTAAACCAACGAAGTTTGAAATACCCATCAACATGTAAGATAGAGTCTCTAAATCAACATCATCTCTAACCTCACCATGACCAACAGCTAAATTCAACTGTCTTACATAGTCATGGCTAAACGTTTGATAGTATTCCTTGAATAGCTCCTTATCAGCAAACATAGATTCCCAAATGATTCGATAGGCTAGAGGATCCTGCCATGCAAATTTCAAGAAAGAGCGTAAACCGAGCCTTTCTTTTTCATAACGCGTATGTGCATCATGAATACCCTCAGAGATAGCTTTTCGAATTGATTTTCTATATTTAGCTAATAAGTATGAGTATAGTGCAAACTTATCATCAAAGTAGAGGTAAAAAGTACCTGTTGCTATTCCCGCTTTATTAATGATTTCATTGATAGAAGTTGCTTGATATCCATTCTTAGAAAACAACTTTTTTGCTGTCTCTAAAATATGGTCGAACGTTTTTTGTCCGTCCTTACGCTTTGGTAGACGGTAATTGACTTGATCCATTGTATCACCCAATATAAGTGTAACCTAAAAAAAATAAAAAAACAATCAAAAAAAATGAACGCCCCCTTGACAAGCAATAATAAGTAGATTATTATATAGTTAATGTGAACATTTATTCATATTCATTTATTTCTTTCCTTTTCTTATCGAACATATTGAGAACTGGCGATTTTGATCTATAAATGCTCAAACCGGTTCAATACTTTTCATAAAGATTAACTCCCAAATTACCTTTTGAAAAGAATATGAAATGTTTACAAAACAGAAAAAGAGCGACTCTTCTCGCTTTTTTTTGTAACCGCATTCATTTTGTATAGAAAAGGATTATATATCATTGACAAAGCATATCGTATATGATAATATAAAAGCATAATATGAATAAGTATTCACATTAGAAATCTAAGATTATATGGCACAAATTACCTTAACAAAGGGATTTATCAGTTTTTTTGCTGTGTGATATCTTTTTTATAATAAAATTGTAAACGCTTTTAGAAATGGAGATAATAAAATGGAAAAGGTTTATGTGTTAGGTAGTAAGCGCAGTGCAATCGGGTCTTTTATGGGTACGCTCGCCCCTATGCATCCAGCGCAATTCGCATCACAGGTGCTTAAAGCACTGATTAAAGAAAATGGGATTGATGTCAATGATATCGATGAAGTTCTCGTAGGTAATATTTTGCCTGCTGGTCTTGGTCAAGGAATTGCTAGACAGGTATCTATTTTGAGTGGAGTACCGGTAACAATTCCTGCATGTGCAGTCTCAATGGCATGTGGTAGTGGTATGAAGACAGTTATGAATGCTTATACAAGCATCGCACTAGGCATGCACAACTTGGTTGTTGCAGGTGGTGTTGAATCGATGAGTTTTGCACCATTCTTGGTTCCTGGTTCAATTCGTAATGGTGTGAAGATGGGTGATCAAACGATGAAGGATCATATGATCTACGATGCACTCACAGATGCGTTTGATGGATCCCATATGGGGATTACTGCAGAACGTATTGCTGAAAAATATGGAATCACTAGAGAAGAACAGGACGCTTTCGCTTGGAACTCTCAACAAAAAGCTGCTAAGGCACAGGATTCTGGGCAATTCAAGGATGAAATTGTTCCGATCGTTATTCCAGGTAGAAAAGGTGATACGATATTTGATCAAGATGAATATATCAATCGTAGCACCAATTTAGAAAAACTTTCAACATTAAGACCAGCCTTCAAAAAGGATGGTAGTGTCACAGCAGGAAACGCTTCTGGAATTAATGATGGAGCAAGCTTTGCTATTTTAGCAAGTGAATCCTACGTGAAAAAACATAATTTAAAGCCTGTTGCTGAGCTTATTGGTATTGGACAAGGTGGTGTTGATCCTTCCATTATGGGTCTAGGACCAACTCCTGCAATCATCAATGCCTTAAAGATGGCTAAACTAAGCTTATCTGATATGGACTTAATTGAACTTAATGAAGCATTTTCTGCTCAATCACTTGGCGTGATTAAAGAATTGACTGACGAATTCAAATTAACAAAAGAAGAAATTCTTGCTAGAACAAACTTAAATGGTGGAGCAATCGCTTTAGGTCACCCAGTTGGAGCAAGTGGAAATAGAATTATGGTTACCTTACTTCACCAAATGATGAAGAGTGATGCAAAGCTCGGACTTGCAAGTCTATGTATTGGTGGCGGTATGGGTACTGCAGTTGTTCTAAGAAAACTATAAAAGGAGATTATAAAAAATGGGAAGACTAGATAATAAAGTCGCTATCGTTACGGGTGGTGCAAAGGGATTAGGACAAGCAATCGCTGAAATGTTTGCTAGTGAAGGTGCTAGAGTCATTGCTGCAGATATGGGTGAACTAACTTATTCTGCAAAAAATGTATTTGGTTATCATTTAAATGTTACCGATGTAAAGGGTGTTCAAGCATTTTATGATGATGTAGTCGCTAAATTTGGAAAAGTCGATATCCTAGTCAATAATGCAGGCATCACTAGAGATGCGATGACAAGAAAAATGACGGATGACCAATGGAATCAAGTCATTGATGTCAACTTAAAGGGTGTATTCAATATGACACGTCTATTTGGTCCATTAATGGAAACCAATGGATATGGTTCTATTATTAATATTTCTTCAGTGGTTGGCGTTTATGGAAATATTGGACAAGCAAATTATGCAGCAACTAAAGCTGGAGTCCTTGGATTAACCATGACTTGGGCAAAGGAATTTGCTAGAAAAGGTGCGAACGTTAGATGTAACGCGATTGCTCCAGGATATATCATGACTGATATTCTTAAAACAATTCCTCAAGATTTACTAGATGGATTTGCTAAATTAACTATGCTTGGAAGACTTGGGCAACCAGTAGAAATAGCGAATGCAGCATTATTCCTTGCTTCAGAAGAATCATCATACATCACAGCACAAACAATCAATGTCAATGGTGGTATGCGTTTATAATATTTAGCAAATTTATGATAGGAAGGTAATCCCGATGAAAAAAGTAAATGTCGGTATCGTCGGTACCGGAATTTATCTACCAAAAGGAAGAATGAGTGCAAGAGAGATTTCAGAGGCTACCAAAGGCACCTGGAGTGAACAAGCAATCATTGACAAACTTGGTATAAGAGAAAAGGTTGTTCCTGAAAATACAACATCAGATGGAACACAAGAAATGGGTGCACTCGCTGCACTTGACGCATTAAAAAATACAGGTATTGACCCCCTTTCTATCGATGTCATTTTAAGTGTCACTGAGGAATGGAAGGAATATCCTTTAACTACATCCGCATTATATATCCAAGATCGTATTGGAGCACTCAATGCTTGGGGCATCGACGTTCAAAACCGTTGCTGTACAACCGTATCCGCAATGAAGATGGCAAAAGACATGCTCGTCGCAGATGATGAAATTCATGTAGTCATGGTTGTTGGAGGATATCGAAATGGTGATTTCATCGATTTTACAGATAAGGATATGTCTATGATGTATAACCTTGGTGCTGGCGGTGGAGCAATCATTTTAAAGAAGAATTATAACAAGAACTTACTTTTAGGGTCTCATATGATTGGTGATGGATCGCTTTCGAGAACAGCTGCTGTGCAGATTGGTGGTTTATGCAATCCAATTACACCAGAAAACTTAAACGAATCTAAAAAATCTTTACGCTTATTAGATCCTGTCAAAATGAAGGATCGACTCAATTTGGTATCCATGCCAAATTGGATCAAATGTATTGATGAATCACTAAGAAAATCAAAACTAACTAGAAAAGATATTGGATATTTAGATATCTTGCACATTAAACGTTCAGGTCATGAAGCAATGCTAGAGGAGCTAGGACTCAATGAAGACCAATCCATTTATTTAGATGATTATGGTCATATCGGACAAATCGATCAGATTTTATCCCTTCATTTAGCACTAGAATCTGGTCAAGTCAAGGATGGAACTGTCGTTTGTATGCTTGCTGCAGGAATCGGCTATGTTTGGGCAGCCAATATCATAAGGTGGGGTGAACAATGACAATTCAGCAAATCCTATCGATGATTTTCCAAGGACTTACAGGAGCAGCATTTCTAGCACTTGTAACCATGGCCATCGTATTAATCTTTAAAACCTCATTTACAACGAATTTTGCTCAAGGAACGATTGCTACATTTTCAGCATATTCCATTACAGCACTCTTTAGTCAATATTTAACGGTTTGGTTTCCATCGATATCTCCAGTGATTTTATTGATTATTGCGATTATCGTTGGTATATTCATTGGTTTCATCTTCGGAGTCATCATTGATGTTTTCATTATCAGAAAAGCAAAGTTCTCAAATGCGATCACAAAGCAAATGATCACAATGGGTATTATCCTAGTCATTTCAGGATTGTTACCAGTTATATTTGGGATTTACCCACTTGCGACTCCAAAGCCTTTATCAACCAAAGTATTTCAAATCAATGTAGGTGGAAATATTCCACTCTATATTCCAAGTCATAATTTAATTTCAATTGTTATCGCCTCCATTGTCCTACTTACACTCTTTATTGCCCTTAAATATACAAAATGGGGTCTTGGTGTACGTGCTACAGCTTCAAACGAAGTGGTTGCAAGTATGATGGGTGTCAACACAAAATTCATCACTGCGATGAGTTGGGGTGTTGCAGGCGGCTTAGGTGCGTTAGCAAGTGCACTTTATGCACCAACAGTTTATACATTACTTCCAGATATGATGATTAATTTGCAAATTAATGGATTCCTTGCAGCAATTTTAGGTGGATTCTCATCATTTGGTGGTCCTATTGTTGCCGCAATTATCATTCCGTTTGCACGCGTCATTGCATGGCAGTTTTTGTCAAACACTTGGGCAAATGCAATCGTCTATATTTTAGTCCTATTATTAATTCTAATTAAACCTGTTGGTTTATTTGGAAAACGAATTGCGAAGAAGGTGTAACTCATGCAACCAGAAAAATATATGATCGAAAAAGAGAACAAACTTCTTCTAAAGTTTAAGAAATTTTCAAAACATCCATTCTTTGGCATTATGATTGCTGCAGTACTCATGGTTTTAGTTCAAGTGCTAGGAACACTAGGTCTAGTGAGACCATCTGCAGTTGATATTATGGCGAATATGTGGAT
This sequence comes from Acholeplasmataceae bacterium, assembly GCA_030656435.1. Classification (GTDB taxonomy): domain Bacteria; phylum Bacillota_I; class Bacilli_A; order Acholeplasmatales; family Acholeplasmataceae; genus Peloplasma. The sequence continues at coordinate 10,469 of JAUSOA010000194.1, forward strand.
TTACATGATTGTTGGTCTAGGATTTACCTTACTATTAGGATATGCAGGGTTAGCTTCATTAGGAACAGCTGGATTTATCGGTGTTGGTTCCTATGTGGTCGCCTTCGTCTTAGGTAAGTTAGGACTTCCCTTATTTGTTGCGTTTATTTTAGGTGTTATCATCGCAATCGTCTTGGGTACAATTGTTGGATTCATCTCATTACGAATTGAAGGGATGTATCTAGCCATTATCACACTCGGTTTATCTGAGGTCTTAGTCGAATTCTTTAAATTTGCTTCACCAATCACCAATGGACTACTCGGCTTTCAAATTGATCGATTCAAGATCTTCGGCATACTCTTTAGGGAACATCAGGTGTATTACATTCTCGTGTTCTTCCTAATACTCACCATGATCGCTGTTGTTAATATTGTCGATAGTCCAACAGGACGTGCAATGCTTTCGATTAAGAATTCAACATCTGCAGCGCAAGCAATGGGAATAAGTGTCTTAAAGTATCGCCTCCTTACCTTTGTTATTTCAACAGTATTAGCGGTTATTGGTGGGATGCTTTATATGTCATATACAAGATCTACCCTACCAAATATTTGGAGTATTTCTCTTTCACTTAATATTTTAGCTGCTGTTGTTATCGGTGGAGCCAAATCAATATGGGGTGTAGGGCTGGGAACATTTATCATTTTTGGATTTGATCAGCTTGTTCTAAAACAAATTAAATTCTTTCAAGTCTATGGAAATGCTTCCTATATTATCAACGGTGTACTCATTATTTTGGTTGTTATGTTTTATCCCGGTGGTCTAATTAGACTTTTCAAGGATTTATCATACCAAACAAAAAAACTACATAAGAATCTAGAAACAAGATGGAAGGAGTATCGCTATGGTAAAGATGACGAAAAAGTTTAATTTTCATCGCTTAAATCATTTAATCGATCAAATTAAGCAAAAAATCCAATATAACGAATCCTACTTACTTGTTATCCAGGAAAAACAATTAAAAAATAGAATTAAAAAAGTAAATGAGCTTAAAAAGAAAAATCAAGTGCAAATCTTTGAAATTTGGAAAAAGACATTGACACCTGAAGCATATACTGAAATATTTTCAAAAAAAGAAATTGAAAAGCTTGATCGTAGCTTCTACTGGAAAAAGCGTGCTTCAACACACCTTTTCCATAAGAAGGTCAAGGCAGACAAATCTTTATATGAGGACATTAAAGAGCAATATGAAAATGACTTAGCTAAGTTGAACAAGATTTACCTCTCAAAAAAAGCTTCCATTCTTTCAAAGCACGCTCTTGGAACTAATTCTGATTACATCATAAAAGGAAACCAAGAATTGCTCCGCAAAGAAGAGAAAAGACTGAATGAAGAGCTTAAAGCATTTGAAGCACAATTGATTTTAGATGATCAAGAAAAATACAACTTAGAAAGTGCAAAGATTGACGAAAAGAATTTATTATTAAGTGCTAAGCTTGAAGAACTTGAAATAAAAAAAGCATCTCTTTTAAGCGGTATGACAACACATGAAATGCCAGATGATGTCATCTTAAGATTAACAGGCTTGCGTATGCAGTTTGGTGGTCTAGTTGCAGTCGATAACTTGACATTCGATGTCAAGAAGGGTGAAGTGTTTGGACTTATTGGTCCAAATGGTGCAGGAAAAACAACTGTCTTCAACTGTATCACTCAATTCTACAAACCAACCGCTGGCCAGATGCTCTATCGAGATAAAAATCATGACATCGTTGATTTAAATGACTTTGCTGTACATGATGTCATTAAGCACGGTATCGTTCGTACATTTCAAAATGTTGAATTGATCTGGGAATTATCGATTCTTGATAATCTGTTGATCGCATCACACACACAATATCAATCTAATTTCTTCGGTCATCTTATTCATAGTACGAGATTCAAAAAGGAAGAAGAAATACTCAAAGCAAAAGCATTAAAAATACTTACCGATTTAGGTTTACTTGGCTATAAGGATTTCTATCCAATTGGATTGCCCTATGGTGTCTTAAAGCTCGTTGAGCTTGCTAGAACACTCATGACCAATCCAAAGCTAATCATCTTAGATGAACCAGCTGCTGGCTTAAATGATTTAGAGTCTGAAAAACTTGTCTCTACGATTAGAAAGATTCAAAAGGAATACGATTGTACAATCTTTTTGGTTGAGCACGACATGGGACTTGTCATGAAGCTATGCGATACAATTTGTGCAATCTCATTTGGTAAAAAACTTGCTATTGGTACACCAAAAGAAATACAAGCGAACAAAATCGTTCAAGAAGCTTATTTAGGAGGCGAATAATATGGCTATTTTAGAGATTCGCAATCTAATCATCGACTACGGTATCATTCGTGCGGTTAAGGGTATCAATATGAATGTTGAAGAAGGTACGATTGTTGCAATTCTTGGAGCAAATGGTGCAGGTAAAACAACTACGATTCGCTCTATCTCTGGAGTTGTTAAAGTCAAATCTGGTCAAATCAAATTTGATGGAGAAGACATACAAAATAAGGATCCATTCAAAATTACTGCTATGGGCATTGTTCAATCACCCGAGGGTAGAATGATACTAAACGGTTTAACCGTTGAAGAGAATCTTTTAGTGGGTGCTTACTCACTAAAGGATAGCGAGATTAGTGTCAAAAATGAAGATGGAACAAGATCAAAGGTCTTTATGAAACGTTCAGTCTTGATTCAAAAATTATTTAATGATGTCTATTCCTATTTTCCTATTTTACAGGAGCGAAGAAAGCAACAGGCATCAACACTATCTGGTGGAGAACAACAAATGTTAGCAATCGGTAGAGCATTGATGGGAAATCCAAAAATATTATTACTCGATGAACCTTCACTAGGACTCGCACCACTCATTGTAAGAGATATATTTGAGATTGTAAACCGTATTAAGGAAGAAGGCAGAACAATACTCATTGTTGAACAAAACGCCTTCCAAACGCTTAAAATTGCTGATTATGCTTACATATTAGAACTCGGCAAAATCATTACTGAAGGTAAGGGAGAAAAGCTACTGAATGATGACGAACTCGTCAATGCTTATCTCGGATCTTCAAAACATTAGGTTTCAATTGTTTCTCGCAAACAAAGAAAATATATTAAATTTGCCACAGGCAAGAAAGAGGAGAAAAATTTATGAAAAGAATCGTAGCATTATTCATCGTGTTATTTGCTGCATTCGGATTGGCTGCGTGTGCAGAAGAAGTCGTCACAGTTGATAGACTTGTTGTTACACCTCCAACGAAAGTAGAATATGTTGTAGGCGACCAATTCGCTGCAGCAGGCATGGTTGTTAAGGTTATCTTCAGTGATGGTACTGACCGCACATTAACTGCGACAGAATATACAGTGTCAGGATTCAGCTCAACTGCAGCTGGATTAAAGACAGTAACCATTACTTATGAAGGTGAAACTGCAACATTTGGAATCGCTGTGTTTGACCCAGAGGCTGCTGAAGTCGCATTAAGCTTGAATGTCGTATCAGTGCCAACCAAACAAATCTATAACCGTCAAGAGCAATTTAATCCTGCTGGTTTAGTTGTTGAAGTTGTATATAACACTGGTAGAAAAGCTATTTTAACTTCTGCTCAATACACTTTAAGTGGATTTGTAGCTGGTGTTGTTGGTAGATATGATGTTAAAGTTACTTTTGGTGCTGTCAGTGCAACATTCTACTCAGAAGTTCGCGCGGTCACTGTTCAAGGTGTCACTGCAACAACAATTACTGTGGGTAATACAGCTGTTTTAGCTGGTCCATTATCCTTTGTTGGTCTTCCATTTAGAAATGGTATGATGGCTGCATTTGAAGTCGTCAATGAAGCTGGTGGAATCAATGGTCGTACAATTGAGTATATCAATAGAGACGACAGCTTTGATGGTTCAATTGGTTTAACAAATACTAGACGTTTAATCAATGAAGACAAAGTCTTTGCTCTTGTTGGTCACTTTGGAACTCCAACCGTATCGAATACACTTGCTGTGATTCGTGAAGCTGGTATCCCAATGGTTTATGCTGCAACTGGTGTAAACGTTCTTTATCGCGAAAGAGCACCACTAGATCCTGTTATGCCAGTTCAACCAATTTACTTAACAGATGGTAGAATTATGACTGCACGTGCAATTAAGGAAGCAGTTTATGGTGCAAACCAAAATGCTGCACTACCTGCAAATGCTAAGATTGGTGTATTATACACTTTAACTGACGATGGCGTATCGATTAGAGACGGTATCGAAATTGAAGCAAGAACACTTGGCGTTAATGCAAACTTTATTTATAACTCATTTGCTGCTGCTGATACTCCTGCATTAAATACGGCAATTGAAAACTTCCGTACTCAAGGTGTTTCTGCAATCATCGTTGCATCAAACCAAGCTCCTTTCAAGGCTGCAGTTGGTGTTATGCAAACTTTAGGTATTACAACTCCAGTATTTACATCTTATGTGAATGCTGATCCTACAGCTGTTGATGCTGCTACAAGCTATGGTTTCCCAATTTATACAAACGCATGGGTTGATGTATTCTCTACAACTGGTCAAGTTGATGCTGCTGCATTCGTAGCTGCAATCAATGGCGCATCATTCTTATCAGAATCCGATAAGACTGCTATGGCTACAAACGCGTTTGCAACTGCTGGTTACATCGCTGCTATTACATTTATTCAAGGTCTAGAACGTGTTGGAACTGATGAATTGACTTGGGAATCATTTATCAAGGCTATGGAAGAAGCTCCAATCGACATTCCAATGGGTGGTACTGTTGATTTCGGTGGCGGCAAGCGTCATGGTATCAATGCAATGTCACTTCTTAAGTACAATATTACAACTAAGACATTCGATAAGGTTAGAGAAATTCAAACCATCGATCAAATTAGAGGCTAATTAAAAAGTTAATAAAAACATGTTAAAATGATGGGGAGGGGAAACTCTCCCCTCATCTTAATGTTTGATGAAGAAAGAGGTCACATATGAAAACTCCAAAGAAAATTACTGTTTCTGATGCTATCGGTTTAGTCAAGGATAATGACACCATTGTTTTTGGTATGGCTGCTGCTGAACCTAAAGAATTTATTCAGGCATTGCACCTCATCGCAGGTCAAGTTAAAGGTGTACGGGTAACGAATTGTTTACCAATTGAAAATGGCGAATTTTTTATCAATCCAAAGTATAAATCTTCATTTTCAATTGATTCCTGGTTTTATGGTGCATCCCTAAGAAAGGCACATGAAAACGGAAATATTAGCTTTATCCCCAATCATTTACACCTCGCAGGTCGTAAACGTTTTGAGCATGCAAGACCAAACATTTTTATTGGTACTGCAACCCCACCTGATCAGCATGGATTTTTATCACTTTCTTTGTCTAACGTCTATGAGAAGGAAGCGATTGAACTCGCTGATATCGTGATTTTAGAGGTGAGTCCACATTTCCCAAGAACTCTTGGAGACCTTGAGGTTCACATGAGTCACATTGACTATATCATTGATGTAGATTACTATCCACCTGTTTTAGCAGATGTTGAACCAAACGAAAAGGATATCGCAATCGGAAACTTTATTGCAGAAAAGATTAAGAATGGTTCAACTCTTCAATTGGGCATTGGAGGTATTCCAAATGCAGTTGCTCATGCACTGCTTCATAAAAAGGATTTAGGCATTCATACCGAGATGTTTACAACCGGCTTGATGAAGCTTGTCAAGGCTGGTGCTGCAAACGGTTCAAAGAAAAAGACACACAAGGGTAAGCATGTTTGTTGCTTCGCGCTTGGAACTCAAGAGCTTTATGATTTTATTGATAACAACCCCAGTGTCCAAATTTTAAATGGACACTACGTTAATGATCCTGCAATCATTGGATTAAATGACAATCAGGTTTCTATCAATACTACAATTGAAATTGATTTGACTGGACAATGTGCATCTGAATCGATTGGACATAAACAATTTTCTGGTACTGGTGGTCAAACTGATACTGCAGTTGGAGCGCAAAACTCTAAGGGTGGTATGAGCTTCATTACTTTATATTCAACAACAACTGTTAAAAACCCTGTCACTGGTGAGCGTGAAGAAATCTCAAAGATTGTACCATTTTTAAAGCCAGGTGCAGCTGTTACCTTATCCAGAGCTGATGTCGATTATGTCGTTACAGAATATGGTTTGGTAAGCCTAAGAGGAACAACTGTTGCTGAGCGTGTGCATTTATTAATTAGCATTGCGCATCCAAAATTTAGAGATGAATTAATTCAGGATGCCATCAAGTTAGGATACGTGATTTAACATGCCAAATCTCAATTTTAAAGGAAGAAATATCTTTTATGATGTCCAAGGTGTAGGAAAACCAATCTTGATTCTAAACGGCATTATGATGTCGACAAAAAGCTGGGAGCCTTTCGTTAAAAGCTTGACTCATGTCAATCAATTGATTCGTCTAGATTTCATCGATCAAGGACAATCAGATAAATTAGAAAATTCAGAATACACTCAATCCATTCAAGTTGATATTATCGAAAGCTTGTTAAGAGAATTAAAATTATCGAAGGTATCGATTGTAGGGATTTCATATGGTGGTGAGGTGGCTATTTTATTCTCAGCAAAAAACCCGAATATGGTAGACCGTTTGGTGCTACTCAATACCACATCACATACTTCTCCATGGCTCGCTGAAATCGGACATAGTTGGAATCGAATTGGAAGAACTAGAGATGGGCAAACCTATTATCAAGCAACGATTCCTGTCATCTATTCACCAAGCTATTACCAATCGAGATTAGAGTGGATGAAGAATAGAGAAAAGCTACTCGTTCCAATATTTTCAAATCCAGTTTTTTTGGATGCGATGGAAAGATTAACGAACAGTGCAGAGTCCTATGATGCTAGAAATATAATTGAACAAATTACTGCTCCAACATTAATCGTTGCAGCAGATGAAGACTATTTAACACCGCTTGCAAATCAAAAGGAACTCCATCAAAAAATTAAGAATTCTGAGCTCGTATTACTACCTGGAGTTGGTCATGCATCGATGTATGAAAGACCATTATTATTTGTCTCGCTCGTGCTAGGTTTTATCAATACTTTAGAAACAAGTTTTCAAATATAAAACAAAGGGGAAGCATATGGAAAAAAGACAAATCGTTATCAAAAACGGTGAAGTGATTCACTACCTTGAACAAGGTCAAGGTGAGAAGACAATTGTTTTAATTCATGGTAACTTTTCTTCCAGTCAACATTTTACACCACTCTTGGAAAGATTACCAAAAACAATTAAGGTGCTCGCACCAGATTTGAGAGGCTATGGAGATTCAAGTTATTATCGAAGAATTTCTAGTCTAGCAGACTTCGCTGAAGATGTCTATTTATTCATGCAAGCAAAGGACATTAAACAAGCTTTTATTGTTGGATGGTCACTTGGTGGGGGAGTTGCTTTAGAGCTTGCAGCAGCGCATCCTAAAGCAGTAGAAAAGATGATTTTAATTAACTCAACAACTCACCGTGGATATCCGGTATTTAAAAAGGGTCCAACAGGACAAATTGAGATTGGAAAAGTCTATGAATCTCCAGAAGAAATGGGTAAGGATCCTGTGCAAGTATTACCACTTTTAGAAGCACAGAAAAACAAGAATTTCGCAGTGATGAGTTATATCTTTGATCTAACGATTTATACAGTAAAAAAACCTACAGCTGAGCAGAACAAATTATGGATTGATGAATCCTTGAAGCAAAGAAATTTAATTGACGCTGACTGGGCACTTGCTAATTTAAATATGAGCGACCAGCATAATTTCTATAATGCAGGAACTCAAAACATTACAAAGATTAAAGCACCAACATTGCATACTTGGGGAAATAAGGATATCGTTGTTCCAGAATACATGGTTCAAGAAAACTTTAATGCGTTGAAAAAAATATCAACACTAAAGGTATATAATGATTGTGGACACTCACCACTCGTGGATGTACCAGATGAACTAACAAAAGATATACTAGATTTCATAGAAGCATAAGAGGGCGATAAGCCCTTTTTCTTTTGTCTATATTGAATAGAAGTGCTGAGTGTATATAAACCTATATACGCTTTTTTCTTTATATATAAAATACCAGGAAAAAAATATGTGAAAATGTAAGTTTAGTATACCTAAACTTTGCATTGCAAAAATCAAAAATTATAAAACGAGTAAAAATGGAGGATTTGCAAATTCTTAGAGAGAAGTGGTTGAACTCTTTTTTTGCAAAAAAGTAAAGAACTAACAATTGAAGTCACGATTTATAACGAGAACTTACAACCTTATTATTAACGCGTACGCGTACGTACGAGAAAAATCTCTAGTAAGCTTGAAATTCATTCTTATAAATAAGTTCATCGAAAATTGAATAGATCAATAAAAAACCTTTTGATAAACACCGTAGAGAATTATATAAAAGAAAATAATGAGATATCTTCATAAGCTACACAAAGACTCAAATTCATTTTGATTAGTAAATCATGAATCTAGAGTTTCTAATAAAATCATCAAATTCTACTCAATGCTCTTTCCAAAGTAAAAAATGGGTTAAGACAAGTTTGATGGTTTAAAAAAAGTCGAGCATTTGAATGGTGACAAAAAATTTGATCATGCATCTCTTTTTCAGAGAGTTAGATATTTGATAGGAAAAAAACAGAGACACGATATTAGCAATCGAGAATTGAAAAAGTGAAGAAACCCCAATCTCAAATTATACACATGGATATGCTTAAAAAGAAGAAGAACCAGTGAGGCAAGACTCAAAAATTGTAGCCTGTCAAAAATAGGCCCGAAACGTTATTTCAGCGTGTGAAACACACAAATGGACAATTATGCATAGAAGCATCTCTCGGACGCTGAAAACGTACTCTCGATTATTCTTATTATAGTCATTTATATATTATGAATATGATTATGGACGTAAGAAGAGATTAAATATGCTCCCAAATGTATTAATATAAAAATCTTTAACATCATTAAATTGAATATACGCCCCTGTTTTATATTATATTTGTACTTATAATATATATTATGTTAACCTCTATTGCACAGCGTTATTGTGCGAACAATAAACTTTGTGTGGATATGTGTGGTTTGGCTTTTGCTTCTAATTTCGGCGTTGGGGTTGTATGTTTTGCCTGAACCATCGAAAATTGACAAATACTAAACTTATCTTTTTCAATTCTCAAAAAATAACTAATATGGTACAATATTCTTGGTGATAATATGAGGAAAAAAACGATTTTAGTCATTTTTACTGGTGGAACTATATCTATGACTAAACACAAAGAAACCAGTAAAGCAATCATCAGTGATAACCACACTGAGCTATTAAATAACATCGCATCAGAGCTTAAAGAGATCGATCTTTTGTTTTATGAGTTCTCTATGAAGCCATCGCCTTCAATAACTCCACTCGATATGCTTAACCTAGCAAAGCTTGTTAAGTCATATGTTCTAAACCCGGATATCGATGGAATCGTTATTACACACGGAACTGATACACTTGAGGAATCAGCATATTTCCTAGACCTATATTTGGAGACTAAAAAACCAGTAGTATTTACTGGGTCTATGCGCAATTTCTCAGAGCTTGGATTTGATGGACTGAGTAATCTTGTATCTTCAATTTACGTTGCAGCGCATCCTGAATCTGCACATATGGGTGTACTGGTAATGATGAATGATGAAATCAACGCAGCCTCTGAAGTGACTAAAACTCACACTCTTGCTCTGGATACATTCAAGTCCATGGAATTTGGTCCTATCGGAATTGTTGACCAAAACAACGTTTTGTACTATAGACAAACACATTACAAGCGATTGACACTTTCACCAGAAAGTATAGTTTCTGATGTTGAAATCGTAAAAGTCTATTCTGGATCAAGTTCACTTATACTAAACTTACTCATTGATCATGGTGTAAAAGGGATTGTCCTTGAATCACTAGGTAGAGGGAACGTACCTCCACAAATGGTTGAAGGTATTGCTCGTGCTATAGAAAATAATATTCCCATTCTTCTCACATCACGCTGTCCAAAAGGACGCGTCCTTGATAGCTATGGTTATGAAGGTGGAGGACATCACCTAAAACAACTTGGTGTAATATTCACTGAAAACCTATCTAGCCAAAAAGCTAGAATTCGTTTGATACTCTCATTGGGCCTAACATCAAAAATCGAAGAACTGAAAAAATACTTTTAGCATTCGAGGTTTAATATGTCAAAATGGATACGCGATTTAAGAGATCGAGAAAAGTTTTCTAAATGGTTCCCCCTATTCGTTTTGTCTTGGGGAATAATAGGAATCATCCTTTTAATCGGTAGAGCACTCTTTGGTCAAACTCCAGGTCCTTCTTTACTGATTACACTGTTTTATTTTACATCCCAAAGCAACACACTTATAACGATTATTGTTCTTCTATTTCTTCTCAATTTTTCAAAAAAATCATGGTACAAATACTTAGCATTTATAGGATTGGTAAATATAGTAATTACAGGTGTAATATTTCATTTACTAATTACACCATATATGGGAAATGTATCACTTATTAATCATGTCTTGCATACAATCAATCCACTACTCTATATTGCATTTTACTTCATCATTCTAAATGACTATATTGAGATAAAAAAGTTTTGGGTTTCCCTAGTTTATCCATTATTATATTTGAGTCTTGTATACATCTTTATCGAACCTGTTTTAGGGGATTTGCTCGATAGAATCCTGCCAGATTTCGAAGGTGCTAGATATGTCTATCCATTCCTTGATCCAAGATTATACTCAACAGGTGTTCGTGGATTACTTGTATTTAACCTTGGTATACTTGCTCCATTAATTTGTATACTTTCAGTATTTCTCATCTTTTTAAAAATTAAATTAGAGAAGAAGATTTGTATAAAAAACTAATAAAAATGACCCGGTGCACTATTGCACTCGGGTCTTCTTTTTTATGTATTAATTCATTTTTTCATGTGTCCAAAAAACTATTTATTTCCTCCGATATACTTCAAGAATGAATTGCCATGTTTAGGCTTTTCAGTGCTGAAAATATCATTAATTGTATACCCCACATCAGCAAATGTTTTAAAGATTGGAAGCTTATTTCCTTCTAAATATTTCTTCGTGTAAATGAGTATTGGAACGTATTCTCTAGTGTGATCAGTGCCATGGTGTGTTGGATCATTACCGTGGTCTGCAGTCAATATTAGAAGGTCATCTTCTTTCAGATTTCTAATCAAATCTGGTAGCTGTCTATCAAATGTTTCTATGGCTTTTCCATAGCCAATTGGGTCTCTTCTGTGTCCATAAAGTGCATCAAAATCAACAAGATTTAAGAAACACAAACCATTGAAATCCTTTTTTGCAAGCTCGATAATTTGAGCCATTCCGTCATCATTTGAAATAGTTTTACTGTGTTGTGTAATGCCGTAACCATCAAAAATATCATTAATTTTTCCTAGTGCAATGACATCATAATCTGCTTCACTTAAGTAATTTAATGTTGTTTTTTCATGTGGTTTTAAAGCATAATCATGACGATTAGAGGTTCGAACAAAGCTATTTTTATCGCTTCCAATAAATGGTCTTGCGATTACACGACCAACTTTCCATTCGGGTTTAAGAGTAATTTCTCTTGCAATTTCGCATATTCTATACTGCTCTTTTATCGGAATAATTCCTTCATGCATCGCGATTTGAAGCACTGAGTCTGCTGAAGTATATACGATCATTGCCCCAGTTTTCATGTGTTCTTCACCGAGTTCCACTAGGATTTCTGTCCCGGATGCTGAGTAGTTTCCTATGGTTTTTCTCCCTGTTTTTCTTTCAAGCTCAGTGATTAATTCTTTAGGGAAACCTCTATCGGTAAATGTTTGGAAAGGCTTTGTAATATGCATACCCATCATTTCCCAATGACCAGTCATTGTGTCTTTTCCTGTAGAAGCTTCTTGCATCTTTGTGTAAAAAGCCTTTGGATGCTTGACTGCTTCAACACCCTTAATAGGTGCAATATTGCCAATCCCTAACGACTTCAAATTAGGAATATTTAAATCCATTCTTTCCGCAATGTTACCTATGGTGTTAGCTCCAACATCATTATATAATTTTGCATCAGGTGCCTCACCAATACCAAGGCTATCTAATATAACTAAAAATACGCGATTATACATTTGAATCCTCCTTTGCGCGTGGATGCGCTTGTTTATATATTTCTTTAATTCTCTTCTGACTTATGTGCGTATAAATCTGTGTTGTTGAAATATCTTCATGTCCTAAAAGAGATTGTAGTGTCCTTAAATCCATACCATTTTCAAGTAAATGAGTTGCAAACGAATGTCTTAGTGTATGTGGTGAACATTCAGTTTGCACTCCCGCATCATGCGATAGTTTCTTTAATAACTTGAAAAATCCTTGCCTAGATAATCTTGATCCTGTTTGATTGACGAATAGAAAAGATGTTTTTTTATCATCAAGCAAATTTTCTCTACCCTTAACAATATAGTTCCTAAGAGCTATTGTTGATATATCTGAAATAGGAACCATACGTTCTTTTGAACCCTTACCACGTACCATAATGTAGCCTTGGTTTAAGTGGATATCTTCCATTTCAATATCTAAAAGCTCAGACACTCTAAGCCCTGATCCATAAATTAATTCTAGCAGAGCTGCATTCCTTAACCCTAAAGGCTTAGTCTTGTCAACTTGATCAAGGATAGAAACAACCTCATCAATTGATAAAACCTGTGGTAAACTTTTTTCAACCTTTGGTGCTGCAAACCCTTTAGCAACATCACCTTCTACCTCTTTTTCAAGCAATAAAAAATGATGAAAACTTTTAATTGCAGTTAGTTTTCTTGCTAAGCTTTTGGATGCTACTGTTTTTTTCATGCTTCGAATAAAGCCTTCAATATGTCTTTTATCGATGAATTTGGGCTTCGTAATTCCATGATATTTCTCTAGAAAAATACTGTATTGATTTAAATCTGTTAGGTATGAATCAATCGTATTCTTACTCGATCCTTTTTCATTTTTTAAATAGTATTCGAAATCCTTTAACAAGTATTTCATATGAACACCATAAAGACTTGGTTACCTAAAAAGATACCTTTATCGGTAAGCATTAATCTCCCATTCTCTATTTTTATAAGTCCTATTTCCATCTTTTCATTCAATCCTGGATACTTATCAAAGAGCTTAAATCGATATTTTTCTTCAAGCTCTGATATAGAAACACCACTTATTTTTCTAAGTCCAAAAATGAGTTCATCCTGTAATAGTGATTCACTACTTTGAATTTCTGATCGCTCCTTGGGTGATACTAGATATTTAGGAAGCGACTTATTATTATAAGTTCTTTGATTAGAAATTAATCCATGT
>JAUSOA010000206.1 GCA_030656435.1 Acholeplasmataceae bacterium
AAGCTCTCCAAAGCCATAAGTAGTTGTTTTTGATGGGTCTTTACTGCCATCTATAAGTGATAGTCCAGCACAAGAAGCCATTTCAATAACCGCTGTATTTCCACCATCAATTAACCCGTAAAAGGATTCTATCTTTTCAAAATAAGGACCACTGACTTCGGCATATATTTTTTTACCATCCCCCGCCTGTAGAAATGCATCGACACTTCCCTCTCCACCATCGGCCACAGAAATCTTTTTTATTTCAGCATGATTCAATTTTTCTTTTATTATTTTTTCAAGAATATTGCAAACTTGAATACTCGATAGTGTACCCTTGAAAGAATCAGGAATAATTAGAAATTTTTTCATAGATGTCCTCCTTGAAATTAAATTTATAATAGAGAAGATGAGATTCATTTACATTAATTTCATAATACTTTTTATGTAATATGAACGAAATTCTGGATCAACAAACATCTCAATTTTCATCGGATTTTGAAGTTTCATTTGTGAGATTTGTAGAAAGAGTGGAATACAAAAAGTTGAAAACAATAATACATACTTTGCCTGAAGTTCTTTTTCATTGGTCGTTTGAGTTGTTTCCGATAATGACTGAAAAATCATTTTTGTGAAATCATTGTCAGAAAAAAATTGCTGAATCAAAAAATTTGATGACTCTTTTTGTAACTCATTGGATATAAAAAGATAATTGAGAAGTCCTACATTTTCCAAAGAAAACCGAAAAAGATAATTGATAAAAACCTCAAGTATCTCATCGATACTTCTAAGTTTTGCATTTAATATTTCTTTAGTTACATAAATCTTTAATTCATCAATTATTTCTTCTAATACAAGATGCAACAGTTTTTCTTTGCTGCCAAAATGATAATTGACTGCAGCAATATTCACATAGGATGCTTCTGCAATATCTTTAATCGTAATTGATGTGTTTGTTCGCAGTAATTTTTTAGTGTTTTCAATCATTTTGCGTTTAATATCTTCGCTTGGCATAATTTCACCCCTTCATTTGAAATATAATTTTAAATGCTGTTTCATATCTTATTTATACCATATTAAATCTATAATTAAAACGTAGATTTAAATTTTTCATTTGGAATGGAGTGTTTGTATGAAAAAATTATTTTTAGTGATTACCTTTTTATTACTTTTGTTGGGTTCATATTTATTTATACCTGAAACGAAGATCAATTATGATATGACCATATATCTACCTAGTGATTCAAATACAAAGCTTGGAATGGATATTTTAACTGAGGAGTTTGGCAAAGAATCAATGATTCAAGTGATGATTATGGATATTGATATTGGTGATCTACTTATAATAAAAGAAAACATCAAAGATATCGAAAATATCTCGAATGTTATTTGGATTGATGACTATGTTGATATAGTTAATGTTCCCTTAGAATATGTTGATCCGTCTGTTGTAGCATTATTCTATAGCGAAAATGATGCTTTAATTACGATTGTTTTTGATGTTGATGCCTATGATACATCCATAGATGACTCTATTCAAAGAATAAGAGAAATACTTAGTGATTATCAAACTCACATTAGAGGTGAGCCGATAAATCATAGTGAATCTAGAAGAATAGCGAATGGTGAGACCATAAAAATCATGGTATTACTTATTCCAATAGTGTTGTTGCTGCTTGTTCTCTCCTCTCACGCATGGGCAGAACCTATCCTAATAATTATCACATTAGGTGTTGCAGTTTTATTTAATTTGTTCACCAATGGACTATTATCAAATGTCTCCTTTATTACACAAACTATGAGTCTTGCTTTGCAATTAGCACTTTCAATCGATTATGCACTTTTTATGATTCATCGCTATTATGAGGAAAGACTTTCAAATCCGGCAAAAGAAGCTTCAAGGTTAGCCTTTAAACACTCAATCAAACCAATAACTATTTCTGCTTTGACAACTATTGCTGGTTTTTCTGCTCTTACACTGATGAGATTTACAATAGGATTAGATATCGCTTTAGTACTTTCTAAGGGTATACTTTTTAGCTATATATCAACAATGATTCTTCTACCCATACTTTTAATATGGCTTGATCCACTCTTAACAAAAACGAAGCATCGAGTGTTTTTCCCGAGTTTTTCAAATCTTGCTCGATTTCAACTCAAATACAAGCATTTTTTGTTTGCATTACTGGTTATAGTCATTGGTTTTAGCTTTTTCATGCAAAATAAAACCCAATATCTATATGGAGAAAGCTCTGAAGGTAATCCTGATAGTGTAGTCAATCTAGATCTTCAATATATCAATCAAAGATTTGGAATTAACCATCAAATGGTGGTTATCATTCCCAATGAAACCGTTCAAGGTGAAGTTGAATTGGTTTCCCTTCTTTCCACTAATGAAAATGTTATCCGTATCAATAGTCTTGTGCTAGAAGCAGATCCAAATATACCAAGAGAATTTCTTCCTAATGAACTCGTATCATATTATGTTGGTGAATCCTATAGTCGAATCATCTTAACAACCTCTATTTATGAGGAAAACAGTGAGTTATTTCTCTTTGTAGAAAATTTAAAATATATGATTTCCACTCAATATGATGAATACTATATAGTTGGTCAAGCATCAGCTTTATCTGATATTCAGTCATCAATTAAAGATCAGGGAATATGGATTATGATGCTAACTGTTCTTGGTGTCTCACTCATTGTAGGACTCATTTTCAAATCTATAAAAATTCCTATCATACTTGTCAGCATTATTATTGGGGCGATATGGTTAAATATGACATTGCTTGTCATCGGTGATACAAAAATCCTTTATATAGGGTATTTAATTGTGATGAGTATACAGTTAGGGGCAACTATCGATTATGCAGTCCTTTTGACACATCGGTATATTGAAGAGCGTAAATCAAAGGATGCAGAACAAGCAATGCTAACAGCATTTACACAATCTTCTATTTCTATTATCATTTCAGGGTCGATACTGACTATCGTAGGCTTTGTTGAAGGATTTTTCTCCGATATTGATTCAGTGACTAAGATTGGTCAACTCCTAGGTAGTGGTGCACTCATCTCACTATTAATGATTTTGTTCTTTCTTCCTGTATCACTTCTAGTTTTCGACAAATGGATTATAAAAAAGGTAAAAAGATAGAATCCTATTAAAGGAAAAACGGTAGGCTTCATTGAATGAAGTCATTACCGTTTTTTTATGTTTTTTCTTAGTTTTTTGTTTAAAAATTACTGAATATCGATTTTCTTCGATTCTATATTTTTTCTTAAGGTGAGTAACTTTTCTTTAATTAACTTAGCTGTATGATAGAATGCTTCATCCGGTAATCCACTTGGATCATCTAATCCCCAATCTTCTCGATGCTGTGTTGGAATGAATGGACATTCAACGTTACAGCCCATCGTCACTAAAACATCAAGCTCTTGTGGAATATCATCGAGTAGCTTAGATTTTTGTGTTAGATTCATGTCAACCTTATATAAATCCTTAATAATTCTAACTGCATCTTGATTGATTTGTGGTCTTAACTCAGTGCCTGCACTATAGGGCTCAAAAAGGTCAGATGCAAGCTCTTTAGTGATTGCTTCAGCCATTTGACTTCTACAGCTATTATGTACGCATACAAATGCTATTTTAAGCTTCTTCATAATTCATTTCTCCTTTAGGAAACCAGTTCTTGGTTTTATTTGCGATTTTAACTAACATCAGCATAACGGGAACTTCAACTAATACACCAACAATGGTCGCGAGTGCTACTCCTGGATTTAATGGAAATAGGGCAACTGCAACTGCGACTGCAAGCTCAAAGAAATTGCTTGCTCCAATCATACCTGCAGGAGCTGCAACATCATGGGTAAGCTTTAATGCTCTTGCTCCAAAATATGCAATAAAGAAAATTAAGAATGTTTGAATGACTAAAGGGATGCTAATCAATATGATATGGAGTGGATTATCAATGATCAAATCACTTTGAAGTGAAAAGATTAAAATCAAAGTTAATAGTAAGCCACTGATTGTGATTTTAGCAAACTTAGGAACAAATCTTTTATTGAAGAATTCTATTCCCTTGTTTTTGATTAGATAGTATCTAGTCAGTGATGCAGCAACTAATGGGACAACTACAAATAGGAATACCGATAAGAATAATGTGAGCCATGGCACAGAAATGCCCCCTATACCCAAGAGTAGTCCTACAATGGGTACAAATAGTAAAAGGATAATCAAATCGTTTGTAGCGACCTGTACGAGTGTATACGCAGGGTTTCCTCTAGTTAGGCTACTCCAGACAAAGACCATTGCAGTACAAGGTGCTGCACCAAGTAAGACTGCACCCGCTAAGTAATCTTGTTGGAGGTTTGCTGGAATGAGATTACTAAAGATTACATAAAAGAATAGGTAAGCTATTCCAAACATTGTAAATGGCTTAATTAACCAATTAACTACCCATGTTAAATATAAACCTTTTGGTTTTTTCCCCACATTTTTAACCGATGAGAAATCAACCTTAAGCATCATGGGATAGATCATTACCCATATTAAAATACCGATTGGGATATTCACACTAGCAATTTCAAATTGATTTAAGAAATCTGGAATGACTGGAATAAATCTTCCAATTAAAACTCCAATTGCCATACAAAGCAATACAAACAACGTTAAATACTTTTCAAAAAATCCTATTTTCATGGGTCTCTCCTTATTTAGCGTTTTGGATAAAATTCTTTACTTCGTCAAGAGTAGGTACTCTTCCATAAGATACGATCTTATTGTTAATAATTAGACCTGGTGTTCTTAAAATTCCGGCATTTGCAATCTCCATCATGTCTGTGACATATAAGAGATTTGCTTCAAGACTTAAATCACGTAGTGCTAATTCTGCTAGCTGATGCAATCTTTTACAATTTGCACAGCCTGATCCTAATACTTT
>JAUSOA010000238.1 GCA_030656435.1 Acholeplasmataceae bacterium
ACGGATGATTGACGATGGAAAGGGGATATGGTTTGGGGAAACCATATAAAATTAATGAAAAAAATAATGATTATTGTTTTGTTTTCTTTTGTATTGATGCTAAGCAGCTGCAAAATTCGCGATATGGCAGAAAAATACGATGATGAGGATTATATTACCTCTAATTTTACACAAACAGTTTGGATAGGAAAAATAGAAACACCAAGTAAAGTATCATTTAGAAGCTTTTCAGGCTCTGATTTATTAACTACAATAGCTTCGAATAAATCAGCAACAATCACTATTGATAGAGAAATTACAGAAGGCAGATTTAAGGTGGTTTTGATTACTCATAATGACCAGATTATTGAACTTGAAGATGGTACTTATTATCATCAAGGAACCTCGAGTTCTGCAAGGTTAAAAATACTAGGTGATAACGCAAGAGGTTGGTATAAAATTAAAATTGAGTAAATGTGTTATGTAAAGTACGATTAACCCTTTTTATTGATTTATGGAGTCTATTTAAGTATCAAATGATTGTCTTTATAGGACGGATACGCCCTGTTCGGTTTTGAAGCATTCATATATAATGTTAGTATCAACAACGATTAAAAGGAGCAGAAAATACATGAAGAAACCAGCAATCCTAATTATGTCTGTTACATTAATGATGATTGGCGTATTAGTACTTGAATATCATTTATCTAGTAATCGAAAGCTCAATATGATTCCTGATGACTATTTTGAGTTTGTGGATTTGGTATCCAATCAAGAATCAAGAATTATTTTATTGGGTGATAATCTTCCTTTTCCTGAATCTATTCAGCATCAAGTTCTTTCCTCATTTGATGAATTATCAAATTCGATATTAGGAGAAAATGATTTCATTATCATTCACGCATCAAAAAACTCAAGTAATCACTGTTTCACTCTTGAAGAAATACTCATGCTTAAACTATTCAATCAGCAGGGTGTTACGATACTCTTTGTGGGGTTATCAAGTTATGACTTCTTAAATATAGATAGTAGTATTTCTACTAGTTATCCCTATGGAGTAGGTGTAATCAAAATGAACCCCAACTCATTTGATCAAGGGGACTATGAGATTTATGCTCCCCAAACTACAAATCTTGAGTTAAGGCTATATAATGTGCTTCGGATGATGGTGTCTAGGTAACAACTATGAAAAAGAAATGTAACCTTTTCATTGTATAATCAATTTGTTTGTGTTATTATAGTAATGCTTCTCAAGGGATGAATACCAAAA
Source organism: Acholeplasmataceae bacterium (assembly GCA_030656435.1). Classification (GTDB taxonomy): domain Bacteria; phylum Bacillota_I; class Bacilli_A; order Acholeplasmatales; family Acholeplasmataceae; genus Peloplasma. The sequence continues at coordinate 1,250 of JAUSOA010000238.1, forward strand.
AGAGGAGCGAAAGTAACTACAACACTCTGATCAAATATACTGATCTAGTCGATTTCTAATTATTTGATGAACAGTCATCAATATACTATTTGAAACAAATGCGTTGTATGCTTTTTACCTACAACGCTTTTTTTGTTGGGTTTTTTCATCCGAGTCAATTATTACCAATAGTTGACTGCATGAAAGGCGATTATTCGAGATAATTGGCTGTATCAAAGGCAATTATCAAAAAGAAATTGACCTACAAAAAAGGAGAACAAATGACATTTCAAGATTTAAAGATCATCGCCCCGATTCTAAAGGCGATTGAGGCAGAAGGATATTTAGTCCCGACGCCAATTCAGGAACAAGCAATACCGGTCCTATTTGAAGGACGCGATATTCTAGGAAGTGCCCAAACAGGCACAGGGAAAACTGCAGCATTTGCAGTACCAATAATACAAGGGCTTTATGAAAGTGAAAGACACTTTACCAATAAAAGACAAATTCAAGCATTGGTCTTAGCTCCGACAAGAGAGTTAGCTGACCAAATTAAAGAATCATTTAGAAATTACTCTAAAAATCTTGGTATTAAGTCTGAGGTTGTCTATGGTGGTGTATCACAAAGAAGCCAAGAAGCGGCCTTAAACAAGGGTTTAGACGTCTTGATTGCTACACCAGGTAGATTACTTGATTTAATGAATCAAGGACTTGTAAACTTAGAATACGTGAAATACTTTGTCTTAGATGAAGCGGATCGTATGCTCGATATGGGATTCATAATGGACGTCAACAAGATTGTCGCGAAAATCCCTAAGGTTAGACAAACGATGCTATTTTCTGCAACAATACCCAATGAAATCTTAAAGCTTGCGAATAGCATGTTAAAGGATCCAGTCCGTATCGAAGTCACTCCACCGGAAACGATGTTAGAAATGATTTCACAATCGCTTTTTCATGTGACTAAAAAGGATAAAACCAATTTACTAATTGATTTACTTGTGAATCCAGAGCTATCTTCAGTCTTGATTTTTACAAGAACTAAGCATGGAGCGAACAAACTTGTTAAAGAACTCTTGAGTTATGGGGTTAAAGCAGATGCAATTCATGGAAATAAATCACAAAATAACAGACAACAGGCTCTTTTAAATTTTAAAAATGGTAAAATAAGAGTGTTGGTCGCAACTGACATCGCAGCAAGAGGTATCGATATCGATGATCTCTCTCATGTAATCAACTATGACTTACCTGAATCACCTGAAACATATGTACATAGAATGGGTAGAACAGGTAGAGCAGGATTGAGTGGAGTCGCATTCACATTTTGTAGTCAGGATGAAGTGCATTTATTAAAGGCAATTGAAAAGCACAATAAGGAATCAATCCCCATTGTTGAAAATCATCTTTTCAAGGCTTTAGTAGATACATCAAATACATCAACAAGCAGAAAGTCGCAACAAAAAACATCAGCAAAAAAAGAAGCAACAAAAAATAATTCTAGGAAAACAGAAGGTAAACAGATTATCAAAAAGTCAATGTCGTCCATCAAGGATAAGAAAACGGATAAGCAAAAGAAGTCTTATCATGCCTTAATTGAAGAGCAAGAATTGAAATCATCAGGTGGTTTCAAACGTTCTGAGCAAGCGAAGAAGAGAGTTGAACCAGTAGTCGTCGAAGATGATGAACAGAAAAAGGAAAAGTTTACTCCTAAGTTCGTTCCTAAGTATGCACAAAAAGCAGACGTGGATAGACCAAAGAGAAGCTATTCAGATTCTCCTAGATCATCAGGTGGTAGTTCAGATTATCCAAGAAAGAGCTATGAAGGATCGTCTTCTAGACCATCAGGCACTGGATATCAAGGCTCCAAGCCAAGTGGTACAGGTTACCAAGGCTCTAAACCATCAGGTTCTGGCTACCAAGGCTCTAAGCCAAGTGGTGCAGGATATCAAGGGTCTAAGCCATCAGGTACAGGCTATCAAGGATCTAAACCGAGTGGTTCTGCTGGGTATGCTAAAAAGAGTGATTCTAGCTCTTATGCAAAAAAGCCGTATACAACCAATCGTACAAGCAACAAATAACAAAAAGGGACTGCAATTATGAAATTATATTTCATGCAGTCCCTTTTTTATTAAAAAAAATCACCAAGGGGTGATTTCTCTTTTTGTTTCTATTTATTTAAACTTCAATGATTGCGTCAGTAGGACATACTGTTTGGCATGCGCCACAATCAATACAAATATCTTCGTCGATAACGTAGATATCTCCTTCAGAAATACAATCAACTGGGCACTCAGCTTGGCAAGCGCCACATGCGATACAAACATCAGTAATTCTTCTTGGCATAATTTTATCCTCCATACGTGGGTATATTAATATTTTATAGAAAGTTGTCAAGAAATACAACCTGTAACAGCAATTATCTTTATTTTCTTTGATTTTAAGCAGTATACTACCATATATTTTATGTTTATTCTAAAATAGAAGACAAAGGAGGGTTTTATATGAAAAAATTGTATCTTTTCGTAGTGCTGATATCGGTCTTAACACTTTCTGCATGTGCTAATGAAAGTAGTCCAACAATACCAGTAGAAACTGAACCTATTGTATCTGATCCCGTAGAAACTGAACTACCAACTATGACTTTAGCAGAGCTTTCAGCATTTGATGGAAAAAATGGTGCAAAGGCTTATGTTGCAATTAGTGGATATGTATACGATGTTACAAATTCTGTTTATTGGCCAAATGGTAATCATAATGGTTATCAGGCTGGTCGCGATTTAACAATACCTTTAAATCAATCACCACATGGAATCGCAAATGTTCAAAGATTTCCAATTGTTGCTAAGCTAGCAAGTGGTGGATAATTATGGATTTTATTGTTAGAAATCTTGGAGTTTTTATTGCCCCAATACTATTTGTTTTGATTTATTTCTTTGGAAGACACATTCATAGGAATCAATATAAATATGAGATTGCAGCATTTATACTTGCAAATATTGTGATATTGATTCAACCAAGATTCTTGAATATCCCTATCCCATTTTTAAATTTATTGATAACAAGTGGACATTTAAGCTTAGCAATCTTTTTACTTGTCATATTTACAGGAGTGCTTAAGAAAAATAGTAAAGCTAAAAAGGCATTATCACTTGTTAGAGGAGAACTCGCAGTGATTGGTTTCATCTTTTTACTACCACATGCCTTTGCTAGACTTGCACTAGCGCTATCAGGGTATAATATGTCTGGCTTATTTGCATTCATTATATTAATTCCGCTTGTTGTCACATCGTTTATGGTTATTCGAAAGAAGATGAATCCAAAACATTGGAAGAATTTGCATAAGCTCGCGTATGTAGCGTACATCCTTATTTATATACACCTAGCTTTCAACATCAGTTCAAACCCAAATAATAGGTTTATTAGATTCGATACTTACGCTCTACTCTATCATTTAATTCTTGTAACGTACATTGTATTAAGGGTCATATATGTGACTGTTCCTAATTTAAAGAAGAAAAAAGAAAAAAAACCTGCATAGGTTTTTTTGTTTTATGTATGAATATGTATGAAGGTAGCAACATATAAAACTGATATTATGTAAATAGTATTAAATAAAATACATAATATGAAAATATAGTATACAAAATGAAAATATAGGTTTATACTTATGGTACTTGGATTAAAGATGATTTTTACTTGTTCAAGCGGAAATAGGAGAATTAATAAAATGAAAACAATAACGAAAGTATTAAATCATAAGGTCATTATGCTTGTAACCTTAGTGATGATGTTATTTACCTTTGCAGCATGTACGCCTTCAAATGAAGTCCCAACAGATGCTATTCAAGTCACATCAATAGTTGTATCTGGTGCAGATAATAAAACGACCATTACAGAACTAGAAGGAACACTTCAAATGAGTGTTGTAGTACTTCCAGCAGATGCATTTGATAAGTCAGTGACTTGGTCAGTTGTCAACACAACAGGTTCTGCAACCATTTCAGCAACTGGCTTACTTAAAGCAGTTTCTAATGGTACAGTGACCGTCACAGCGACTTCAAAGAGTAACATCAATGTTTATGGCAGCAAAGTTATCACATTATCAAATCAAGCTGCAGCAGATATGGATGCTACACTTACAGATCTAAAAGTTGCCGGAACTAGCGTTTTAGACTTCAACCCACTTAATGAAACATATACACATATGATTTCTGAAGGTGTGACAGTAACACCTACAGTTACAGTTGTTAAATATAGTGCAGCTGCTACAGTAGTAATTACACCAGCTTCAGATGTTACATCAAGTAACATTTTAAACCGTACGACTGTAATTCAAGTAACAAATGGTTCTACAGTAAAAACATATAAGGTTGTATTTGAAACGCAAATTACACCTGTAAATTTAGGAACAGCTGGCGATTATGCGATTTTAGCTCAAACTGGAATCTCAACAGCTACAACTTCAGACATTACAGGCGATATTGCAGTATCTCCATCACCTGCATCCTACATTACTGGATTCTCATTAACTATGGATTCAACCGGAACATTCGCGACTTCAAGCCAGGTCACTGGAAAAGTATTTGCATCAGATTATACAACTCCAACTCCTAGTAAATTGACAACTGCGATTTCAGATATGCTTATTGCTTATGCAGATGCTTCAGGTAGAGCAGCAAATTACACAGAACTTTATAGTGGAGATTTAAGTGGTAAGACACTAACTCCTGGAGTATACAAGTTTAGTAGCTCAGTACTTATCAATACAGCATTGACTTTGACAGGTAGTGCAACTGATGTTTGGATTTTCCAGATCTCAGGACAACTTACAATGGCTTCTGATATTCAAATCACCCTAGCTGGTGGAGCAGATGCTAAAAACATCGTATGGCAAGTTGCTGATACAGTAGCAATTGGATCAGGTGCTCATTTCGAAGGAACTATCCTTGCTATGACTGACATTTCAATGGGAACTAACTCATCGATTAATGGAAGACTTTATGCACAAACAGCAGTAACACTTGATGCAACAACGATGGTTAAATCAAACGACTAAAAAATAGCAACAAAAAAAGCGGAATGTTTCTTAACACAAGTTAAGAGGCAAACCGCTTTTTTACTATTCTTGTTTGGATATTCTCGCCATACCGACCATCACGCCTAAAATAGAAAATGATGCTGCTAGTATAAGACCAATCCCATAAGTCCAATCGACATCAATTGTGTTTTGATTTCCTAGCACTGTCACAGTAACAACTGTGAATTGTGGTGTTAAGAATAGTAGTATTGCTGCTACTAAAAACAAAACTGTTGAGGATAGGTACCCTTTTTTTGTAAACATAATAAGAAGAGAACCAACAAGTGGAAGCAAATATGCAATCAAGACAATGAAATTAAACTTAATTTCACCGCTTGCCCAAGGACCGAAACTTGCAAATTCATGACCGAATGCTATCTGCAAACCAGTATAGGATATATCTGAGTCCTTAACGATTAATGCAGGTAATACAACCATCAAAGTTGCTAGAAATCCTAGGACTACACTTGATACTCTAAAACCATTCGATGTAATTTTTCTCATCGAACTATCTGCGACGACTAAAGGCAGAAATAATAGCGATTAAAATTGCAGCGCCACCAACTGAAACTAGAAGACCTGCAAATGAAAATGAATCCACTGTGCCGAATCCTAATACACCCATTAACCACATACCTAACGCAGAACCAACTAGACCAACAATAATGTTTGCTATGAGTCCCATGTTATGATTTTTCTGCATTACAATACTCGCTAACCAACCTACAAGTGCTCCAAACAACAGCCATAAAATAATATACATCTTTCTACCTCCTGGTAATTTTTAGTCAAAATGGAAGCTTGATTCTGATTCTTAATCTTCCTTGTTAAATTTTGGTAGACGTTTAATGAATATATATGAAAATACTATCTACAATATGAATATACCACATAATATGAGAAATAGATACATAATTTATGCAATTAGTGAATATTGAAATGGTTATGTATTGACAATATGAAAATAAATCGTTATACTATAAATAAAATAATGTTAATGTAATAATTAAGTAGTTAATTACATTACTAAGAAGGTGAAGCCATGGCTGATTTTAAACTTTATACTACAGATGAAATTGCAGATATTCTAAAAGTGACTCAAAGAACAATTTATAATTACATTAAGAGTGGAACTCTAAAGGGAATTAAGATAGGAAAATACTGGAGAGTTAAACACGACGATCTTGAGATGTTTTTAGAATTGGGTACCAATCTTTAATTTGTAGAACAAAAAAACTATAAAAAAACATTTTTTCGGATTGATCCAAAAGAATGTTTTTTTCATTTATCGAATTGACTTAAGTGCTTTGCTCCAAACTAGTAATTGATCTAGCATTTCATTTAAATTACTTAAGTGAAGGGATTGTGGCTTGAAGGTTGACCAATTTTCAAAATCAGTAAACATTGATAATGCGACATGTGTTCTGACATCAGCAATTTGGAGTTCTCCAAGTATTCCTCTTAAATGCTCAGCAGCTCTAGCTCCACCAACCGAACCGTAGGAAACAATTCCTGCAGCTTTATTATTCCAAGGCTCTTTTGCTGAATCCAGTGCATTTTTGAGTGATGCAGGAATGCTATGATTGTATTCACCTGTTACGAATACAAATCCATCAAAGTCCATTAATCTTTGATTCCATTTTTCAACACCAGTTTTATCTGTTGATTCACCAAGAAGTGGAAGCTTGAATTCCTTGATGTCTAATAGTTCATAGTTAGCATCCTTTCTAAGAACTGCAATTTCCTTAACCCATTGCCCCACCTGAGGACCTACTCTGCCTTCCCTTGTAGTACCAATAATAATTCCAATATTCATTTTGATATTTGACATTATATATAATCCTCCTAGATGTTTCATTGATTTCGACTTACATGAGCATTATATTTCGAATTCGAAATAATATCAAGGGGTTTGCTTGCATTCTATCTGTAGTTATTTAAATTTTTATTCAGTTCTAGCTAATTTCACTCCGAGTTGCTAACGTGTGCTATAATAATTGAGGAGTGAAAAAAATGAGACCATATGTAGCGAAAATTAACAAAAGAATATATTATGGATGGATGATTGTGCTTGTAGCAGCACTCTCCATGTTTTTTTCATCACCAGGACAAACCTATTCAATTTCGGTATTTAATGCTATCTATGAAAATGAGCTTGGATACACAAAAACAATGCTTTCAACAGGCTATAGTATTGCAACTACATTCAGTGGGCTTCTAATTGTCCTTATTGGAAGAGCAACTGACAAGGTTGGTCATAAAAAGATGTATATCATTGTTACAATTATGCTTGCTGTAGCTGCATTCTTTAGCTCAATGGTTATGAATATATGGATGATTTATATTTCATTTTTCCTCTTAAGATTTTTCGGACAAGGCTCATTGACTCTCCTACCAAGTAGTTTAGTACCTCAATGGTTTGAAAAGAAGAGAGCATTTGCGCTATCTTTAATGATTTTAGGATCATTTTTTGGTGCATTAATCGTACCAAGACTTAATTTATGGTTAATTGAAACCTTTGAATGGCAAAATGCATGGAGAATATGGGGAATATCATTATTGGTTGTATTACTTCCTATTGTCATTTTATTCGTATTCAATAAACCACATGAAATTGGAATCTCGATGGAGAATGAGCCCAATCAATTATCCGAAGAAGATCAAGAGATTGCTCTTGATAAAGAATCTTGGAAATTATCAGAGGCTTTAAAGACTAAAGAGTTTTGGTTTATTGGAATTATGAGCATGATTGTTCCCATGTTTACAACAGGATTTACCTTTCACTTCTACTCAATTATGAATTCTAGAAGCGTAGAAAATGAAACCGCAGCTTGGATTATTGGCTTAATGGCCTTTCCTATATTATTAATGCCTTTTGTAGCAAGAGCATTTATCGATAAAACAAAACCGAAATATGTGTTTGCTTTGACTCAAGTTATGATTTTAATTTCAATGACTATGCTACTATTTTGGGTGAATAATGCTGGAACAGCTTTAATCTTTGTCCTTTTTTATGGATTGGCTGGCGCTGTTCAAGCGGTGACTCTAAACACTGTGTGGCCACTATATTTTGGAAGAAAGTACTTAGGAAGCATTCGTGGAATGACAACTGTTTTTATGGTAATCGGAAGTGCTTTAGGGCCATTACCATTTGGAGTCAGCTTCGATCAATATGGATCTTTTAATCCAGCAATTGTTGCGATGATGATATTTACTGTGGTAGCAATTCTCCTATCACTATTAATCAACAAGCCAGAAAAAAAGTATTTAACATAGCAAAATAGTGTTTCATACTTGCAAGAGGTGGACTCTAGTGCTATAATCGTTTTATATTCATATGAAATATTCATTTGAAGAGGTATATCATGAGTTTAAAAGTTACAATCAAGTTCGTACAAGTTCATCTTCATCATCATAAAATCGGGTTTGTTTCATAGAAGATAGCTTCTATAGATACGAGCCCTTATGCTGTTGCAAGGGACTTGTATCTACAATCACTTTGAATTTCAAGGTTGGATAGATATAGTCTATCTGACCTTTTTATTTTATTTTTTAGATAACGATTAAAACATAGGAGGCATTATGGAATTCTTATTAATGACAGAGGAATTAAGATATTACAAATTGAAGTATGAAATGAATAGAAAGCTAGAGGAATTGGTCATCAAAAAAGGGTATATGCAAATTGAGCCCCAGTTTTTTGAGGAATATGATAGCTTTATTCAAATGAACAAAAGAATAAAAAAAGAGGGCACTGTAAAATTACTAGATAGTGATGGAAGAATACTGATCTTAAGACCAGATATTACAACATCAATTATTAAGCATATTATCCCCAAGTGGGAAAATGGAAGCAAATTAAAGCTTTTCTATTTATCGACTACATTCAGTAGAAACACTCAAGGTTCAATTGAAGAAAAAAAACAATTTGGAATTGAATTTCTAGGTGAATCATCCATGGATGCTGATCTAGAAGTGATTAAAATAGCATTTTCAATTTTGAAGAGCTTTGGAATTGAGTTTATTGCTGAAATTAACAACAATAAGTTTTTAAATACACTGATTGAAGAATGTGGTTTTGATGAAGAAAAAAGTACAGAGCTCAAAAATATAATCTATTACAAAAATTTTGATGCATTAAACCTATTTGTAAATAGATCCAATATCGCACTACCGTATCAAGAACTTGTTAGAAATTTACTCAAATATCAAGGAAGCATTCAAAAGATTAAAGAAAATCTTTCAGGCTTTAATTTATCTTTGAAGTTGAATGAGGCTATTGCTGAGTTAGAATATGTTTCAAAAGAAATTGATCAAAGATATGCAAGATTAGATTTATCTGCCATTTCACAATATGACTATTATGCCGGAATCACATTTAGAATCTACATCCAAAGTATATCTACTCCGGTCATTAGCGGTGGAAGATATGATCTATTAACAAAAAGACTTGGAAAAAACATACCTGCTGTAGGATTTACGTTAAATAGTGCAGATATTTTAAAGGAGGTACTCAAAAACTATGAATAACTACCTAACGATTGCCCTACCTAAAGGAAGACTTGGGGACACAGCAATCGAACGATTTAAAGAAATTGGTTGGGCGGATTCAATAATTAAGGATTCTAGAAAGCTCATATTTATAGATGATTTAAACATGATTAAATATATGTTAGTCAAGCCAAGTGATGTCATCACCTATGTAGAAAATGGAGTCGCGGATATCGGAATTATTGGCAAGGATAGCATTTTAGAAAGTGAAGCAGAAATCTATGAGTTATTGGACTTAGGCTTTGGAAACTGCAAGTTTTCAATAGCAGGAAAAAAGGGACAAATCATTCATCAAAATGATGAAGTCTTGAGGATAGCTACAAAATATCCTGTGATTACTAAGAAATACTTTGATTTAAGAAAACAACCAATCGAGATTATTAAATTGAATGGTTCAGTTGAGCTTGCACCACTTGTTGGACTTTCCGATGTCATCACCGATATCGTAGAAACAGGAAAGACATTAAGTGCAAATGGATTAGAGGTTTTAGAGGATATGCTTGAAATTAGCGCTAAATTGATATCAAATCGTGTGAGCTACCGGTTTAAATACGATCAGATTAACACCCTATGTGAGCTACTCAGGGTAGATAAGGAGAAAAACATATGATTCCAATTATCAAACAAAATGAAAATAATGATTTATTTCAAAAAATGATTCAAAGAACACAATTTGATTTCAATCGAATCAATGCTGTGGTTGAAGAAATCGTAATGAATGTAAAAAAATATAAGGATGATGCCGTAAGAAAACATACACAAGCCTTTGATGGTATCAATTTGAAAGATTTTAAAGTATCAGAAAAAGAATTTGAAGACGCTTTTCAAAGAATTGATCCCAAACTTGTAGGATACTTAAAAAGTGCTTTAGAAAACATTAAAAGCTATCATGAAAAACAAATGATTCAGTCCTTTAGGGTGGATAAGGAAAATGGAATTATGATTGGGCAAATTGTACGTGCAATTGATACCGTCGGAATTTATGTGCCAGGTGGTACAGCCAATTATCCTTCAACGGTATTAATGAATGCAGTTCCTGCAAAAATTGCTGGTGTCAAAAGATTAGTGATGGTAACACCTCCCAATAAAGAAGGCTATATCAAGGATTCTATATTAGTAGCAGCTAGACTTGCTGGAGTCGATGAAATTTATAAGATTGGTGGAGCTCAAGGAATTGCTGCATTAACCTATGGGACAGAAACAATACCAAGAGTGAATAAAATCGTTGGCCCTGGAAATATTTATGTAACGATTGCGAAAAGATTAGTATCTGGCTATGTTGGAATTGATATGATTGCAGGACCAAGCGAAGTTTTGATAATCGCGGATGATTCTGCCAATCCTGATTATATTGCTGCAGACTTAATGGCTCAAGCAGAGCATGATGTGCTTGCTGCATCTATTTTACTCACCGATTCAATAGAGCTTGCAAATCAAGTCCAAAAGTCTATTGAAAAACAAATAGTTAAATTAGAGCGAAAAAAGATTATCGAAGAGTCATTAAAAAATTATGGAGCAATCGTATTAACAAATTCATTAAGTGATTCTATTTATATCGCTAATCAACTTGCACCTGAGCATTTAGAAATTTTAACGAAGAAACCTGAAGAAGTTCTAGAAAAAATAGAAAATGCAGGAGCAATCTTCTTAGGACCATATACACCAGAGCCAGTCGGAGATTACTATGCAGGACCAAACCACACACTTCCTACAAGCGGAACAGCAAGATTTGCATCTGCATTATCAACACTAGACTTTTTAAAGAAAACTTCTGTAGTCTCTTATTCAAAGGAAGCACTTCTAAGTGCGAGTGAAGCAATTATCGGTCTAGCTAATGAAGAAGGTCTAACCGCACACGCGAATTCGATAGCAATTCGATTTTAAGGAGGATTTATGAACCCAAAAGAATCTATAGCATTATTAAAGGGATACAAGACAAACGAAGCTCAATTTGAGATTCGTTTGGATGCAAATGAGTCCAAAAACTTTTTATTTCCAGAAGGAATCAGTAATTTAGATATTGAAATCAATCTTTATCCAGACAATCAAGCAACCGCTTTAAGAACTGAAATTGGGAAATATATTGGAGTTAACCCAGAAATGATTATTGAGGGTAACGGATCTAGTGAACTACTCGAATTACTTGTTAAAACATATGTCGATAAGAATGAAGTGATTCTAAGCTTTGAGCCAAGCTTTTCAATGTATCCAATCTATAGCCAAATCTATAGCACTTCTTATATTGCAGTTCCTAGCAATAAAGATTTCTCTCTAAATTTGGATTTAATGATTGAATATGCAAAAAAGTATAACCCAAAATTGATCTTCATTTGTACTCCTAATAATCCAACAGGATATTTGATTCCAAAAGAAGAGATTATCAAGCTTTTAAATCAAACAAATGCACTCGTTGCTGTCGATGAAGCCTATATGGAATTTACAAATGGGTTAAGCTCAATGATTGATCAAATTCAAGAATATCCTAATCTTGTTGTTCTTAGAACGATGTCAAAGGCATTTGGACTTGCAGGTATTCGCCTAGGCTATTTATTGGGTAATCAAAACATCATTGAAACATTAAACAAGGTTAAATCCCCATACCATTTGAATTCTCTTTCTCAAAGTGTTGGTGTCTTGGCATTAAAGAAAGTAGATTTAGTCAAAGAAAATGTATTAACTATTCAAAAAAGAAGACAACTTTTAGAGTTAGAATTATCAAATTTAGGATTTACAATTTATCCATCCTCTGGAAATTTCCTATTCATTCAAAGCGCGATTCAAAATTTCGATAAGCTATTGATGAATAAGGGGATACTGATTCGAGGTTTTTTAGGTGATCTAAAGTCCTATTACCGAATTACTGTGGGAACGAAGGAAGAAAATGAAATATTAGTTAAAAGAATAGAGGAGATCATACATGAGAACATCAACAATCATTAGAAATACATTAGAGACCAAGATAAAAATGTCATTGAATTTAGATGGTAATAAAATCATCAACGTCAATACAGGTGTTCCATTTTTTGATCATATGCTCACATTGTTCGCTTTTCATGCCGGATTTGATTTAGATTTATATTGTGATGGTGATTTATCTGTTGATGACCATCACAGCGTTGAAGATGTTGGTATCGTTTTAGGAGAAGCAGTCAAAGAAGCACTCGGAGATAAACTAGGAATCAATAGATATGGAATGATGTATCTACCTATGGATGAAGCATTATCTAGAGCAGTTATTGATATTTCTAATCGTCCATTTCTATTTTATAAAGCTACCTTTGAAAGAGTATCGATTGGATTATTATCACTAGAAAATGTGAAAGAATTTTTTAGAGCTTTTACAAGTGAAGCTAGAGTAAGTCTACATATCGAAACACTTTACGGTGATAATGATCACCATAAAGTTGAGTCTATCTTTAAAGGATTTGGTAGAGCACTTAAAGAAGCAACTCGAGTGATATCAAATGATGTATCATCAACCAAAGGAGTATTATAATGAATGTTATTTTAGATTATGATGTTGGAAACCTAGATTCAGTATTACGTGGCTTTGAGAGAGTAGGAATTAAGTCTATAGTTTCTAAGGATCCACTCGTCATCCAAGCTGCGAAATCTCTTGTATTACCAGGAGTAGGAGCATTTAAGGATGCGATGGAAGCACTTAAAAATTCAGGATTAATACCTTATATCATCGACCATGTGAAGCAACAAAAATATCTCTTTGGAATCTGTCTAGGAATGCAGCTTTTATATGAGAAGGGCTATGAGAATGGAGAGCATGAAGGCTTGGGTATTTTAAAGGGATCGGTTCGCTTTTTAAACATTGATTTAAAGGTGCCTCAAATGGGATGGAATAACTTAAAATTTCAGGATAAAAATGATCCAATCTTAAAATATATAAAAGAAGATGATTATGTTTACTTTGTTCATTCCTACTATGTTGACTCTAGTAATAACGAACTTATTTCCTATACAGAATATGAGAAGTTAATCCCAGCAATTGTGAGAGATAAAAATGTGTATGCTACACAGTTTCACCCAGAAAAAAGCGGGACCGTTGGGTCTAATATCCTAAGAGCTTATGGAGAGTTGATCAGATGATAATATTTCCAGCAATTGATTTAAAGGATGGACTTTGTGTAAGGCTTTCTCAAGGAAAATTTGATAGCTCCATCGTATACTCAAACTCTCCTTTAGAGATCGCAAAAAGATTCGAAAAGGATGGGGCAGAATTCATTCATATCGTTGATTTAAATGGAGCTGAAAAAAACAATCCAATCAACTTTGAAGCCATCAAAAGCATAGTGGAAAACATTAATATACCCATTCAGGTTGGTGGTGGAATTAGAAGTATGAATCAAGCTCAAAAATTACTGGATATAGGAGTATCTAGAATCATTATTGGTACCTCAGCTATTGAAGACTTTGAGCTACTCGAAAGATTGGTTGAAAAGTATCAAGAAAGAGTCATTGTATCTATCGATGCATACCATCAAAAGGTGTTCACTAGAGGCTGGAAAACTGAAACTGACGTTAGCATCATTGATCTATCAAAAAAACTTGAAAAAATAGGAATAAAAACAATTGTTTATACAGATATTTCTAAGGACGGTATGATGCAAGGACCCAATTTCGATGACTACATCGAACTATCAAAGAAAACCAATCTAAAAATTATCGCATCTGGTGGTGTATCAGAGCTTAAAGATGTTTTAAAACTTAACGAGATAGGGCTTTATGGAGCAATCATCGGGAAAGCATTATATGAATCAAAAATTAATTTGAAGGAAGTGATAGCATGCTTACAAAACGAATAATCCCTTGTTTAGATGTTACAAAAGGACGCGTTTTTAAGGGGGTGAAATTTTCAGAGCTTTTAGAAATAGGTGATCCTGCAGAGCTAGGAAAGTTTTATAGTGATCATGGAGCAGATGAACTTGTATTCTATGACATCACAGCCTCATCTGAGGATAGAGAAATATCACTAGACTTTGTAAGCAAAGTTGCAGCTAACATTAACATTCCATTTTGTGTTGGTGGTGGTGTAAATTCAATCGAAGATTTCACAAAAATATTAAGAAAAGGCGCAGATAAAATATCAATCAATTCAGGAGCTGTAAGAAACCCCGCACTCATCACTGAAGCATCGTTAAAGTTTGGTGCTCAATGTGTGGTATTATCAATTGATGCGAAAAAAAATGATCAAGGCTCATGGAGTGTTTATGTCAAGGGCGGAAGAGAAAAAACACAACTTGATGCGATAGAGTGGGCAGTTGAAGGTGTACGTCTTGGAGCAGGTGAAATTGTTATCAATAGCATCGATGAAGATGGAATGAAAAATGGCTACGATATCGAGCTTCTAAAGCAAATCACAGACAAGGTCAACGTGCCCGTCATAGCATCCGGTGGTGCTGGTACCATCGAGCATTTCTATGATGCATTAACAAAGGCAAACGTGGATGGAATTCTAGCAGCTTCTGTGTTTCATTATGGAGAAATTAAAATAGTCGATTTAAAAAAAGCCCTTAAAGAAAAGGGTATATCAATAAGAACACCTTAGTTGAAAATGTAGCTTGCGTTTAAACTTGGATTGAGGTTTATTGCCAAACTAAGTTGCTCTTTGAGCGGAAGCACAATAAGAATCGCGCAAATTAATGATTCAAAAATAAAACTTATATGATAAGATGAGGGTAG
>JAUSOA010000249.1 GCA_030656435.1 Acholeplasmataceae bacterium
GGATATCAAAGATCTACTACCTTACTCATCATCGCTTGATAAGTCACTTAGAAATACTTAAAATCCGCCAATTTCCACCAGGATGGATTTCAACTCCCCATACAAAAATACCACCTAGAGCTATCCTCTAAGTGGTTTTCTTTTTATACAGTGTTAATATTTGACCTTTACTTAATATTTGACCTTTACACACTTTACAGCCTTACAGAGACAAAAAAAGCCATTCTCTTTTATGAGAATGACTACTCGGCAAACAGTGGTGACCCGTACGGGATTCGAACCCGTGAATGCTTGCGTGAAAGGCAAGTGAGTTAACCGTTTCTCCAACGGGCCATAAAAAAATGGCGGAGCAGGAGGGATTTGAACCCTCGCACCAGTTTCCTGATCTACACCCTTAGCAGGGGCGCCTCTTCAGCCGCTTGAGTACTACTCCGTACCGACATTTTTTTGCGCTTTTGCGCCTTTATAGAATAGCGTATTTTATCGGTTTTGTCAACCTATTTCATACGTTTGAATCATATTTAAATTGTGTTGTCTAAATAATCTCTATAACTTCTTGCTTGCTATGCAATTAAAGTTAAGACCACAATTCCTATTATACAGCACAATTGATCTATTAAGGGTAGAGGATGCAAGTCATGCATCCTCTAATCTTTACTATTTACCAAATGTGTCCTTTAACATCGTTAATCCAACTTTACCTCTATTTGAATCAATATTTAAGACATAAACCTTAACTATATCTCCAACATTTAATACATCCTTTGGATGTTTAATATATGCTTTACTAATCTTCGAGATATGAAGAAGTCCATCTTCTTTGAGTCCTACATCGATAAATGCACCGAAGTCGACAACATTTCTAACCGTACCTTCAAGCTCCATGCCAATCGATAGATCTTCAAGCTTCAAAATATCACTTCTTAATAATGGTTGTGCAAATTGATCTCTAGGATCTCTTAACGGTGCTATTAGAGAATCTAAGATATCATCTAGTGTATATTTATCTACCTTTAACTCCTCTTGAAGCTTCTTACGATCAAGACTTGCTACAGCTTCTTTAACAATATCCTTACCAATCATTTCAGGTGTAATATTATAGGTTTTCATAATCTTTTTAGCAACATCATATGACTCAGGGTGAATCGATGTCATATCAAGCGCTTCTGTTCCATCAGGAATTCTCAAGAAACCAATCGATTGCTCAAAGGATTTCGCACCCAATTTAGGAACCTTTAGAATTTGATCTCTATTGGTAAATCTTCCTGCTTTATCTCTATATTTTACAATATTTTCTGCACTTGATTTATTCAAACCAGAAACATACATCAGTAATGCTTTGCTGGCTGTATTGACATTGACTCCAACTTGGTTTACTGCTTGAGTGACAACGAAGTTTAATGAATCATTTAACTTCTTTGGTGTCACGTCATGCTGATACTGACCTACACCAATGCTCTTTGGATCGATTTTAACGAGTTCTGATAGTGGGTCTTGAAGTCTTCTAGCAATACTTGCTGCAGAGCGTTCCTCGACTGAAAAATCAGGGAATTCTTCTCTTGCTAATTCACTTGCTGAATAGACTGATGCTCCAGCCTCATTCACGATTACATAGTTCACCTTCATACCAGTTGATTTAATCAAATTTGCTACAAAGCTTTCTGTCTCTCTACTCGCTGTGCCATTACCAATCGCGATTAATTCAACCTTATGCTTTTTAATTAATAATAATAAGTCTCTTTGAGATTCTTGAATTTGTTTATCGCTAATCGAGCCACCCATAGTCTTTTCATGTGGATAGATGACACCCTTTTCTAAAACAGTTCCTTGTTCATTGACGACAGATAATTTGCATCCTGTTCTAAATGCTGGGTCAATTCCTAAGACAACTTTACCCTTCATAGGTGGTTGTAGTAAAAGTTTATTTAAATTGACAGAAAATATCTCAATTGCTTGTTCCTCTCCCTTTTCAGTAAGTTCTGTGCGAACTTCTCTTTCTAGGGAAGGATAAATCAATCTTTTTAAAGAATCTTCAATAGCCTCCTTAATATAAGGTGTTGCTGTGGAGTTTTCTCTTTTAATCACTTTTCTTTCTAAATAGGAAGTCATTCTTTCCTTATCTAGTTCTATTTTTACAGTGATAATCTTTTCATTTTCAGCGCGATTAATAGCTAGAATACGATGAGGTCTAATTTTATTAACAGGTTCGCTGTAATCATAATACATCTCATAAGTCTTTCTTTCATCAACAGCATTTTTCTTAACACTAGATACAACCACACCGTGGTTAATCATTTCAGTTCTTAATGACTTTCTATAATTAGCTTCATCAGAAATCATTTCAGCGATGATGTACTTCGCACCTTCGATAGCTTCATCGACCGATTTTACAAGGTCGTTTAAATATTTTTTTGCTTCTTCTAAAACATCTTCATAAGGAAATTCCATCAGCCATTTTGCAAATGGCTCCAAGCCTTTAGCAACTGCTTCTGTAGCCTTTGTCTTTTTCTTTTCCTTGAATGGGCGGTATAAGTCTTCGACTTCTACAAGCTTTTGAGCCTTTAAAATTTCTGCTCTTAACTCTTCTGTGAGCATTCCCTTTTCATCAATTAGACGGATGACTGCTTCCTTTCTATCTAAAAGATTATTCGCGTATTCCCAAGACTTAAATATTTCATTGATTTGTTCTTCGTCAAGACCGCCTGTTGCTTCCTTACGGTATCTCGCGATGAAGGGAATTGTATTACCTTCATCTAACAAATTTAAAACAGAAACGATTTGTTTCTCGGAAATCGATAAAGCTTTTTTAATTTCTAAAATAATAGTTTCGTTCATATTGTTCTCCCTTAATAGCACAAAAGGGCATCGCCCTTTTATTTATGTTACTCAAATGATTAGAGCTTATTGATCTCTCTTACGATATCTACAACTCTAATTTCGAGTTGGAATGTTTGTTGTTCAACGTTAAAGATTAAAAGCATGTTATTTCTTGTGTTATCCAATGTAAAGTTACCTTTATCAGTAAGCTGGAATACATCTTCATTTTTATCTAGGTCCATTAGTAGGAATGCTTTACCCTCTACATCAAGTGCTTCAATTAATGCTTTAATTTCTTCATTGATTGCTGAACTTCTATAGAAATAGACATAAATCAAGTTATTCGTGTTGATAACCTCTGCAAGTTCTTCCTTGCCAGCAACTCCATTAAAGTAAGCAAAATCACCATAAACCCCTGAACCGTCGTCATAGGTTAAGTACTTTAAATCATTGGTTGTAATATGAATTAAATCTTCATAAACAACATCGACTTCATCATCATTCATGAAATAGCGAATCGTAAAGATGATTGCTACTGTAATTAATGTTAAAGCGATAATAGACATACCTAATCTAAAGAATAGAATTTCATTCTTTGATGCTTCTCTTTTTGGATTCGTTTTTGCTAGCTCTGCCTTGCTTTTCACAGTATTGTTTTTGTTATTTACTGCTACTTTTTTGTTTTTATCATTGACTTGTTGGACTCTTGCCATAATGTCACATCCTATCCATTAGAATTATACCGAATTCATATATAAAATACAACTATGTGGGTAAATATGTTAAAGTTTCTCTATCATCACGTAGGCAATAGCATGTGAGTCTGTATGCGTTATCGAAATATGGATGATTTCATTGTTTTTAAAGTAATCTGTTTTGACATAAGGACTACCATTCTCGGTATTCAATATAGAGAAGTCTGTGTAATAAGTTTTACCATGACCCTTAGAGATTGCTTTAAAAAGTGCTTCTTTCGCTGCGAATCTACCGCCTATATAGGAAAGCTTCGTATTTTCAGCTGCGATATTTTGATACATTTTCTTTTCTTCAGGTGATAAAATTCGATTGATGAACCGTTCACTAACCAGTTCCTTTATTCGATCCATATCTACTAAATCAATACCGATTCCTAAGATCATCTTATTTTCTTCCTTCCCTGATTTGTTCCGCTAAAAGCTTTATTTTAACTAAACGATGGTTGAGTCCTGATTTACTAATTGATTCCTTGTAGGTCTCATAATACTGGTCTGCAAGCTCTTGTAAGCTGGATTCAGAAAATTCTTTTCTTAACTCCATCACCTTACGCATTTTTTCATCGATATGGTGCTTTGGAATAAACTCTTCAATGAGTTCAATATCTCTAACCTGCTCCATGGCTGCTACAATGACTTTTTTTTCATTCGCGATTTCCATATTCATAACTCTATTAATCGAATTATTGAAATCTCGTTTAATTCGAATATCCTCAAATTGAAAAACTGAGTTTTGTGCTCCCATGATTTGAAGTAGATCACTAATACCTTCTGCATCCTTTAAATATGCGATAAATCCGCTTCTTCGTTTGGCTATTTTCGCATTCAACTCGAATGCGTTCATTAAGGATTGAATAAATACGATTTGATTTGGGTTTCTTGCAAATATTTCTAAATGATATTCTGCAGTCTTCGGGTGATTGACTGAACCCGAAGACAGAAAACACGCTCTAAGAAAAGCTCTTTTCTTTTCCGGTGTATTTGTCATTAGCTCTTGATTATCAATTGGATTTTCCATCAAGCCATGCTCGTTGATAATGTCTTCAACTCTTGAATGAATTCTTATAATAATCGATCGTTTTTGTTTCAACCTGTTTAGCTTTTGTGTAATGAGTGATGTTTCTGCTTGATATAATGTTCTACTTAACTGTAAAAACCGTTTTGCAACGGTTGGATTATTGATTTTGAAATCAAGCATCTTTTGCTTAGATTCAATATGAAATTCAGTGTTGAGATTAAGAAATGCAGAAAACTCTGCAAGCTGTTCTTCAACCTCAACTGGAATTGTTACCAATTCTTCTTTTACAGTTCTAGCAAAGCTCATGTATTATTCTTTCCAGGCTTCTATATATTTTAAAGCATTTTGTGCAGCAATCGCTCCATCTGCAGCAGCTGTAACAACCTGTCTAATTTGTTTAACAATCACATCTCCTGCTCCATAAATGCCAGGAACAGCAGTTTCCATCTTTTCATTGGCTTCGATGAATCCCCATTTGTTGGTAATCCCTAAATCCTTAATAAAGTCAGTAACAGGAATCATTCCAATATATTCAAATGCGCCTTCAGAAGGTATAGTTTCTACCTTACCCTTACTATCTTTTATCGTAACGCCGGTCATTCCTTTATCATCCATTTCAAACTTAGTCACGACTGAACCAAATCGATAATCTACATTTTTATGAGCCTTTAAAATATCGATAGCCTTAGGATCAGCGGTCAAAGTATCTAGATTTTGTACCATAGTGATATGAGTTGCAATACCTGCTAAGTATGATGCTTCTTCAACTGCACTATTTCCTCCACCAACAACGACAAGCTTTTTATCAGCAAATAATGGGCCATCACAAATAGCACACCAGCTAATACCATTTAAGGCTAATTTATCTTCATTTTCAACACCAAGTCTTCTTGGATTATTTCCAGATGCTACAATGACAGCTTTTGCTTCATAGGTTTTATCTGGTGTAACCACCTTTTTAACATTGCCCTTGAGTTCAACCTTAGTAACATCATCATAGATGACTTCAATATCAAGCTCATAGGCATGATCAATCATCATCGTTGCAAGCTCGTAACCAGCAAGTTTCTTAGTACCTGGGTAATTTTCAATTTCATTATATTTAGATAATTGTCCGCCAGGTGTATCCTTTTCGAACATCGCTACCTTTAAATTTGATCTTTTTGCATAAATCGCTGCTGTAATTCCTGCAGGACCTGCTCCAATAATTAGTACGTCATATAACATTTTCTTTTCTCCTTTTAAATAATATCCTTTAAATTGATCAATTCATCAATTACAAATTCAGGTTGTTCCATAAGCATTTCAGATAGACGCTTACTATAGGTCACAGCACATGCATAAATACCAGCCTTTTTCGCTGCTTTTATATCGTTTTCATGGTCACCGACATAAATTGTCGATTTTTTCTTTGCACCAAAAAGTTCGAGTGCTTTTATTATAGGCTCTGGATGAGGCTTATGCTCAAGAACATCCTCATATCCAATAATTCCATCAATATAGGGAAGTAATCCTGTAATCTCTAAGTGATAGGTAGCAATCTTTCTCATTTTCGATGTAACAACACCGACAGTGGCACCCTTTTTCTTTAGATAAACGAGTGTTTCTAATGCGAACGGATACGCTTTTAAACCATTCTCAATTTTTTGATTGGATACCTCGCGGTAGTATTTGATGATTTCATCTAGCTTTTCTTGACTATCTGTGTAAAACTCAAATGTTTTAAATAGTGTTTGACCTAGTAAATTGGTGAGTTCATCATTTGTTAGTTTAACCTCTGGTAGAAACTTTTCAAATGTTTCAACAAAGGTGTCTAAAATGATTTGGGTGGTTTCAATTAGTGTTCCATCTAGGTCAAATAGTACTGTTTTAATCATTAAGCTTGTTCCACCAAGACTTCTTCATTCGTATTTGGTTCGACTAGCATATCGACATAATACTTTTGATCCTTATATATCAGTTTCTTAACAACAATAATTGCAGCACCACCAAGCATAAACAGTGTTAAGGATATAATAATATTTGCGGGTAATCCAAACATGCGAAGCGCATCTCCTGGATCTCCACCAGTTCTAAGAGGTTCGATGATTGCTCCACGTCCTAGTCCATACCAAATTAAATATAGACCAAACATATCTCCAACCTTAAACCATCTCTTTCTTCTAGCGATTAATAAGAAGACTAAGCCAAAGAAATTCCAAATGCCTTCATATAGGAATGTTGGATGATAAATATCACCACGTAAACCGATATTCATCTGATTTTTGATGAAATCAGGTAAAATGTTTAAAATAAATTGTGATTCAATTATTGGGCCATAAGCTTCTGCATTCATAAAGTTTCCCCATCTGCCTATAATCTGTCCAATAAAGAAACCAATAGCAAGCATATCTGCTAATAACCAAAAACTTAATTTCTTTCTTCTCGTAAATATAATAACGAAAATGAATGCTGTAATGACTGCTCCATGAATAGAGAGTCCGCCATTAGAAATGTTAATGACATCAATAAAGTTAGAATAGCTTGGATTTGGATCAAAGACTACATAATATAATCTAGATCCTATAATGGAAAGCGGGACTGCAATTAAAAGTGCATCAAATAGTAAATCTGGATTCCATCCAACCTTCTTAAACTCTATATAGGTTAAGTAAGCACCAATTGAAATACCTGTTAAGATGAAAACTGCATACCATGCAATTTGAGCAAAGCCTAGATTAACTGCGATTGGGTTATAATATTTTGAAGAACTAAATGGAGGATTTTGCGTAACAATCGCAATGAATATCAAAAATAAAAATATTCCAAGTAGACCTCCATATAAATAAATTGCTTTTTTATGTTTTTTTAGTATCTCAATCATCTTCATCTTCCTCATCTCTTTTCATTCCTCTAGCCTTGAGTCCAACTGCTTGAGTAAGCTCATAGGCAGCGTTATAGCCTAAGTACTTTAATTTTTGATTCATTGCAGCACTTTCAACGAGTGTTGCTACGTTACGTCCTGGTAAGATTGGAATCGTAATTTTCGCGATTTCAGTATCAAATATCTTAATCGTTTCTGTTTCAATTCCTAATCTATCATATTGTTTAGCTTTTTTCCAGTGCTCGAGCTCGACCACTAAACGAATCTTTTTATTTTCACGATATGCTCCTGCACCAAACATGGAGACCACATCGACAATACCAATACCTCGAACCTCTATAAACTTTTCTAATATCTTTGGAGCACTCCCTATTAAAACACCTGGAGCTGCTTCAAATATATCGACTCGATCATCACTAATTAAAATATGTCCTCTTTTGATGAGTTCGAGTGCTGTTTCGCTTTTACCAATACCACTCTTTCCGGTGATTAAAGTCCCCATACCGTGAATATCTAAGAGAACACCATGAAGTGAGGTTCTTGGAGCTAGTTTACTATGTAGATATTGATATAGCGTTCCAGATAATGGAGTTGTTCTTGATTTACTCTTAAGGATTGCTACATCGTATAGATTCCCAAGTTCAAGAAATGGTTCTTCAATTTCAACATTGATAGAAAAGACGACTCCTGGAGGTCTTTTTTTAAACATGTCTTCGATTCTTTGTCTTCTAACATCATAGGACAAAAGCTTCATAAAATGAGCTTCCTTAGAGCCGATTAATATCAGTCTATCCGCATCAAAGAAATCTAGAAATCCTGCAAGCTCAACACCTGGGCGAGCTAGCATTTCTGATTTAACCTCTCTTTGAAGTGCTTTTTCATCTGTTAGCAGTTCCAAATCTAAGTCACGAACTAAATGCTTAATCTTTAGTTTCATTTTTTACCTCCAAAAAATACTAGTTTTTCACTGTAAATCCATTTTCTTAAATATATCGAAATCACCAATCTAAATGCTGAGAATACAAATGCAAATATAATCAAACTCTCAATATTTATAAAATGGAAACCTTGTACAAGCAGCATATCAATAGCATACCAAATAATGATCTGTGCCATGACATTGAGTAAACCCATTGATAATATCATTGCACGAGCTGCATATTTAAACATTAAAATCTTTACATAGTTTTCTACCAATGTCAGTAGTATAATTGCTAGCATAAATCCTACAACTGTCATATTTACAAATGGTTGATTGATTCCTATGCCTAATCCAAAAACAACTGCTGCAATCAATATATTAATCGATAAGCTTAAGATCATATGAATCACATAGTTTTTATGCAACATAAAACCAAGAGTTACCGATACTCCTTTAGATTTCTTTCTTTTCTTTAATTCTTCAAGTAACTCAAGAAGCTCTTCTTCAGTTAGCTTGTTCGGATCTTTATCATCCTTGTAATCGTTTGGATTCATGTTTGTCCCCCAACATGGTTTATTATATCAAAAATAGTTTAGTTTTTGTCATTTTAAAGCATTTATCAAATACTGTCCTGTATAGGACTCCTTAACTTTAGCAACCTCTTCAGGTGTACCAATAGCTACGATTTCTCCGCCTGCTTCGCCACCTTCTGGACCTAAATCAATGATGTGGTCACCGTTTTTAATTACATCTAAATTATGCTCAATAACAACCATGGTTGCACCTTCATCAACAATCTTATGAAGAACCTTTAATAATCTTTTCACATCATCTGTGTGTAGACCCGTAGTTGGTTCATCTAAAATATAGATTGAGGATGCAGTAATCTTTCTATAGAGTTCACTTGCAAGCTTCACACGCTGTGCTTCACCGCCAGAAAGAGTCGTCGCTGATTGTCCCAATGTAATATAGCCAAGTCCTACATCGAATAGAGTTTTTAGCTTTTGATAGATTTTAGGATGATTTTCAAAAAATGATAATGCATCCTCAATCGTCATTTCTAAAACATCTGCGATATGACTTCCTCTGTATTTGATTTGGAGTGTTTCATGGTTATATCTTTGACCACGGCATACCTCACATGGTACATAGACATCTGGTAGGAAATGCATTGAAATCTTCTTTAGTCCATCGCCTCCGCATGCTTCACAGCGTCCGCCTTTGACATTAAATGAGAATCTTCCCTTTTGATAGCCTCTAGCCTTTGCTTCATTGGTTTGAGCGTATAGGTCTCTAATGTCATCAAATACACCGGTGTAGGTTGCAGGATTACTTCTTGGAGTTCTTCCTATGGGTGATTGAGAAATCTCGATGACTCGATCAATTAGGTTATGATCGTTAATTGCTGTATGAAGTCCAGGAAGCTCCTTTGTTTTATAGTATTTATGCTGAAGACCCTTGAGTAGAATCTCATTGACTAATGTCGACTTACCCGAACCAGACACTCCAGTAACTACCGTTAATTTCCCGAGTGGAAATGATACAGAGATATCTTTAAGGTTATTCGCTCTCGCGCCCATAATCATGATATCATGTCCAGTTCCTTCTCTTCTCTTTAAGGGAACTTCAACCTTTTCAATCCCCTTTAAATAACGTCCTGTAATGCTATCTGGATTGTCCATAACTTCCTGTGGAGTGCCAGCAGCAACCACCTTACCACCATGCTTACCAGCAAATGGTCCGATATCAATTAAATAGTCTGAGGCAAGCATGGTTTCGTGGTCGTGCTCAACGACCACCAATGTATTGCCTAAGTCTCTCATCTTCTTTAGTGTATCAATTAGCTTTTGATTATCCTTTTGATGAAGACCAATCGATGGCTCATCTAAGACGTATAACACTCCTGTTAGTTTCGATCCGATTTGCGTTGCAAGCCTGATACGCTGTGCTTCACCACCTGATAATGTACCGGCAGCTCTACCGAGCGTTAGATAACCTAAACCAACATCAGATAGAAACGTTAATCTGGAAATGATTTCTTGAAGAGCAAGTCTAGCAATTTGTTGTTGCTCGATATTGAGAGTGACATTTGATAGGAAATGAATGGTTTCATCAATTGAGGTTTTTGTTGCTTCATCGATATTTTTTCCACTAATCTTAACAGATAGTGCAGCATCATTTAATCTAGCTCCATGGCAGACAGGACATTCACTTTCTGACATGAAGGATTCAATCCATGTACGAATCCACTCACTTGTTGTTTCTCTATATCTTCTCGTCAAATTAACAATCAAGCCTTCGTAGTTATCAAGCTTTTCATGTACTCTTCCGGAAGATGATTTTAAGCGGTAATGTATTTTTTCATGTGTTCCATATAAAACCATTTTTAAATGCTTAGGACTTAATTCAGAAATTGGTTTGTTCATATCAATTTCATAATGATTGCATAGTTGTTCAAGCATTAATGAATTTAAATTCTCCGAATCATTATTCTTATAGGGAATCAGTCCGCCATCGAGTAAGCTTCTTGAGGGATCAACAATTAAATCCTCAGATATTTCAAGCTTCAACCCTAAGCCGTTACAATATGGGCATGCTCCAATTGGTGTATTGAATGAAAATAATCTCGGCTCTAATTCAGGGATTGTAAAATCAGAGTCACCACAAGAATAATTTTGACTGAAGGTCAGCATTTCCTTGTCATCGACTAAAACCTTCGCTCTACCCGATGCAAGCTTTGTAGCAAGCTCTAACGCGTCATATAAACGACTTCTAAGTCCTTCCTTGATAATTAGACGGTCAATAATTAAATAAAAATCATGATTCTTATTTTTATCGAGTTCAGGTAGCTCTTCGAGTAAAACCTGTACTCCATCGACATAGGCTCTTGTAAATCCTTCCTTCATGTATTGGTTAGCAGATCTTAGATGAGCACCCTTTTGTCTTTCAATCACTGGGCTCATGATTAAAACTCTACTACCTTCCTTTAGGTTTAATACGCGTAGTGTCATTTCCTCAATAGATTGTTTAGTGAGTGGTACATCCGTTCCTGGGCAATATGGTGTTCCAACTCTCGCATATAAAAGTCTTAGATAGTCATAGACCTCAGTGACTGTACCAACAGTCGATCTTGGGTTATTTGAAGTGGTTCTTTGATCGATGGAAATCGATGGAGATAATCCTTCAATGCTATCGACATCAGGCTTCTCGAAATTCCCTAAGAATTGTCTTGCATAAGCTGAAAGAGATTCCATATATCTTCTTTGACCCTCTTGATAGAGCGTATCAAAGGCTAAAGAGCTCTTTCCGCTACCAGAAATACCCGTCATAACGACGAGTTTGTTTTTTGGAATATCAATATCTATATTTTGTAAATTGTTTTCTCTTGCACCGTGTACTTTAATAAAGTCCATCAATCATCACCTTGAATTCTTCCTCGTCTATTACCTTAACTCCGAGTTCATTTGCTTTTTTAAGCTTTGAACCAGCATCTTCTCCAGCGACTAAAAGATCAGTCTTTGCTGATATAGATGAAGATACTTTACCACCTAATTTTTCTATAATATCTGATGCTTGGTCTCTTGAAAATATATTGAGCTTTCCGGTTAACACGATGGTCTTTCCGTTAAAGGCATGCTCTAGTACTGTTTCTCTTTCAAAAACCATGTTTAAACCAAGAGATTTGAGATTATTAATTAAATCTCTATAGACAGGATTGTTAAAATAAGCAACGATGCTTAAAGCAATCATCTCTCCAATCTCGTTGATTTCAATTAAGTCACTATAGTTAGCATTCATTAAATCATCAATCGAAGGGTAATGTTTAACAAGTGTTTTTGCAACCTTTGCACCAACATGCTTAATACCCAATCCAAATAGTAATTTATCAAATGTTTGTTTTTTAGATGCTTCAATTGCTGATATTAGCTTTTCTACCTTTTTATCTCCAAAGCCTGGAATTTCCTTTAGTTCATTTTGAAATGTATTTAGTCTATAAATATCAGGAATGTTATTTAAATATCCGAGTTCATGCAAGGTTTCAACAACCTTTTCTCCTAGTGTATCAATATCCATTGCTACACGACTTGAAAAGTGAATGAGTGCATTGATATTTTTGCCTGGACAATCAGGGTTACTGCAATAATGATCTGCTTCTCCTTTTTTTCTAATTAAAGGAAATGCGCATACAGGACAATCACTTCTCATCTCGAAGGGCTTTTGGTTTGTTCTTTTTTCTAATAATACATTTAAAACCTCTGGAATGATTTCTCCAGCCTTATGAACGATGACATAATCGCCAATTCGAATATCCTTAGTAACGATATAATCCTCGTTATGAAGAGTGGCTCTTGCAACCGTGGATCCAGAAACAACGACTGGTTCTAATTCAGCAACCGGAGTAACGACTCCAGTTCTACCGATTTGAAAGGTAATATCCTTTAATACTGTTTCTACCTGCTCTGCTTGAAACTTATAAGCAGTCGCCCATTTAGGAGACTTAGAGGTATAGCCTATCATGTTATACAATTGAAATTCATTGACCTTGATAACGACACCGTCTGTGTCGTAGGGTAATGATTTTCTCATGAGATCGTACTCACTTATTTTATTCTTGAGTGCATCAAGATCCTTCACATGGTGATAATTCATATTCACCTTAAAGCCAAGTTTTTGAAGATATGCTAAGGCTTCCATTTGAGAATTTACATACTTAGAAGCGTCTACAACTGTATATAAGAATAGATCTAGATTTCTACTTGCTACAACCTTTGCATCGAGTTGTCTAATTGTTCCTGCAGCTGCATTTCTAGGGTTTGCAAATAGTGGTTCATCTAAAGACATTTTCTCTTCATTTACTCTTTTGAAGCTCTTGTGTGGCATGAATATTTCACCACGTACTTCAATATCAATATTTTCTATTAATTTTAAAGGCAGTGATTTGATGGTTTTCACATTGCCTGTGACATCCTCACCAACAACTCCGTTACCACGAGTTGCAGCTCTTAAAAACTCACCGTTAATATAGGTAAGACTTACAGCAAGACCATCTATTTTAAGCTCTGTTACAAAGCTATAATTACTTACGACTTTCCCTATTCTTTCATCAAAGCTTTCCAATTCTACATCGTTAAAAACATTGGAAAGACTCATCATCGGAACCAAATGAGTCACCTTTTGAAATCCATCTAAAACAACTCCACCAATCTTTTCAGATGGTGAATCATTTTGTTTAAATTCCGGATATTGAGTTTCTAAATCTACCAATTCGTGCAATAGTTTATCATACTCGAAGTCAGTAATTGTTGGTTGATCTTTTGTATGATAATCATGATTTGCCTGGTTAATGATTTGAATCAGATCTTGAATTCTTTGCTTTGCGTCCATTGAAATCACCCAATGATATTATATCATTAATACGCCTTCCTGGGATGGTTTTCGTCCCACTTTCAGAAATAAACTGAGAAGATGTGAAAGTGTGGTTGTCGCTATTTTTTTCGATGCTAGAAAAATATAGAAAGTGCCTTGCTCTCGTCATCGCAACAAACATCAATCTTCTTTCTTCCTCTAATTCGATATGCATTTGGTTTCGATAAGATGGAAGCACCCCCTGTTCAAGTCCTAAAATGATAACTGCATCAAATTCTAAGCCCTTTGCCTTATGGATAGTAAGGAGCTGAATACCAGTTTTTTTCTCTTCATTTGAGTCATCGTAGGTTTGAAATGGAATATCACTATAATGGAGCATGTGAATGAGCTCAAAGGCTCGATGATGATTTCTATAAAGTATCGCTATTTCTTCATCTTGAATGGAGTGCTTTTTAAAAAGTTTTATTAAATTTGTGATTAAAAATGCCTCTTCTTTTTCGCTACTAAAATGTAAGTTATAGACATTACTATTTTCAATGTTTGTTGGTGTGAGCTCCTTTTTATATTTTCTATTATTTCGCTTAATCAAGCGATTAGCATGCTCTAATATTGTTTTTGCAGATCTGTAGTTTATAGATAATGTGTATAATTTTGCTTGATAGTCAAAGACATATAAAAAAATGATTTTTGAGTTCGCTCCACGAAACGAATAAATTGATTGATCTGGGTCACCAACAGCAAGTACTTTTGTATCCTTTTTGATTAGCTCCTTGAGTAGACTATATTGCAAGTGATTGGTATCTTGAAACTCATCAATAAAGATATATTGATACATAAATGGATGATTCTTGCCCTTAATCTTGAAATAGATGCCTAAAATCAGATCATCAAAGTCCTTTAACCCGTTTTTCTTTAGATAGTTTTGATATTCGATAAATTTATTAGGTCTTTTTGAAAGATATAAACTGTTCTTATGCTTTGATATTTCTAATAGTTCTTCTCTAGAAAATGGCTCTATATCCTCATTAACCAGTTTGAATGTTTCCTTGTAATAATCAATAAGCTTGATATAACAAAACTGATGGAAGGTATGAACATTCACCCTTGGATGATCAATTCTCTCCTTCATTTCAAACGAAGCCTTTCTTGTAAAAGTAATTGCGAGTATCTCTTCGGGATTCACTCCTTGTTCGATTAAATATTTGATTCTTTCGACTACAACTCTAGTCTTGCCAGAACCAGCACCGGCAAGTAAAAAAAGAAAGGGTTCGTTTGAGTAAACCACTTTCTTTTGTTCTTCGTTTAGCTTCATATGATCACCCTACTTATAATAGAGTAGGATGGTTTTAATTTCTTTGTTTTCTTAATGCTGGGTGACTTTCTAAAATCTTTTTAATTCCGTGTGGCATACCAAAAGCAATGGTAGCAATATCGTCATCGATACGTATTACAACTCCAAGTCCAAATACATTATGCTCAACCTTGTCACCAGTCTTTAATAAATGGGATGCTTGATCAGCGTCATAACTAGTCTTTGGTTGGTCAAGCTTAACTCTAGATTCTTGGATAAATCTTGAAGGTCCACTATACTTCATAGATCCGTAAACCATACGTTGATCTGCGTAGCTTAAATATAGTTTTTCCTTCGCTCTTGTAATTCCTACATATGCAACTCTACGTTCTTCTTCTAATTCAGAGGGATTCATAAATGAACGACTACTCGGAAAAATATCTTCTTCCATGACAACCATAAAGACAACCTTAAATTCCAATCCTTTGACCTGATGATAGGTTGCTAGCTTCACATGATTAAAGTCATCTAAGTCCTGATCTTGATCACTATAAAGCGCGATTTGATCGAGCTGCTGCGTGAGCTTTTCTCTAAATAAACCTTCATAATACATATCACCTCTCGTGAATACGTTTTGAAGTTCCTTTAGGTTATCAATTCGATCATCTGCTATTTCATTATCCT
Source organism: Acholeplasmataceae bacterium (assembly GCA_030656435.1). Lineage (GTDB taxonomy): Bacteria > Bacillota_I > Bacilli_A > Acholeplasmatales > Acholeplasmataceae > Peloplasma. The sequence continues at coordinate 15,715 of JAUSOA010000249.1, forward strand.
CTGCCTTGAGCATATCGATATATTTTGTCTTCGCCATAAGATAAGGCATAATCTGCGATAAATCGATTAAATCGTTAAAGTCTTGACTCATTTCCATAATGAGCTTTTTAAATTCCAATAAACTGTTTTTAGCTGCTGGTGTTAAATCCGTATAATCGATTGCCTCAAACATGGAAACACCAAGCTCTCTTGCACGTTGTTCTAGCTTTTGAATACTCACTAAACCAATACTGCGTTTAGGGACATTAACGATTCTTTTAAAATAGAAATCTAAGGATGGATCTAGGACAACTCTAATATAGGCGAGTGCATCCTTAATTTCCTTTCTCTCATAAAAGGATATACCACCATAAATAATATATGGAACTCCTTCTTTGATTAAGGCTTCTTCAAATAGTCTAGATAGTGCATTATTACGATAGAGTACTGCCATATCATCATATTGATAGCCAAGGTTTTTCAACCTTCTGATTTCATTGACAACAAAAAATGATTCTCTAATGTCATTTTGAGCGTGATGATAAATAGGTGCTTCTCCAACCCCTAAATCACTTTCTAAATTTTTGGCTGCTGGTCTATTGAAGTTATAGTTAATTAATTGATTTGCTGCTCTAAGTATTTGATTTGTTGATCGATAATTTTGTTCCAAAACGATTTGTTCTGCTCCAAAATCTCTCATAAACGATCTTGCATTTTCGTAATTCGCTCCACGAAATGAATAAATCGATTGATCTGGGTCTCCAACTACAAATACATTTTTATGAACAATTCCTAGTATCTTTAAAATATTATACTGTATGGAATCTGTATCCTGAAATTCATCGACTAATACATGCTTGAAATGATTTTGATAGAAATCTCTTACTGTTTTATAATCCTCTAATAGCTCTAGTGTATATAAAAGTAGGTCATCAAAATCAAGTAACTGATTATCCTTTAAATATTGTTGGTATCTCTTGTAAATCTTTTCATCATCTGTTTTTTCAAACTCATCCATTCTTCTGCACTTATAAAGCGAAAACAAGTTTTTAAGAAGTTTGATGGAAAACATCTTTGAGTCGAGTCCCATATCCTTAATTTGATCTTGAATGATTTTTTTACCATCATCCTCATCGATTACATTAAAATTAGGTCGATATCCATAGGGTAATTCCCCAATATGTCTTCTTAATATTTGCAGTCCGAATGCATGAAATGTATATAGCCATACGCTCATCGCGTAGGGTCCTGTCATTTCAATAACTCTTTGTTTCATTTCCCTTGCTGCTTTATTGGTAAATGTTACTGCAAGTATTTTATGTGGCTCAACGCCATTCATAATTAAATAAGCAATTCTAGATGTTAAAGTCTTTGTTTTACCAGTTCCCGCACCGGCTACAACAAAAAGCGGACCACCTGGGTGGATGACCGCCTTTAACTGAGATTCATTTAAAGTAGCTAGCCAGTTCATGGCGCACCAACTTTCATTATTTGTATGAGCTCTTCAGCGGAACAATCTCGTTAAATACGAGACTATCTTCCTTACTTTCAAGATCACAGTTGAAATATCCGTTTCTCATGAATTGGAATTTTTCTTGTGGCTTTGTATCCTTTAGCGATTCTTCAACAATTCCTGTTTTAACTGTCCAGGAATCCTTATTGAAACGGTCTAAAAGATCTAATTCATCATCGCCATTAATCATTGGTCCAAAAAAGTTAAGCTTTGTATGTACTCCCTTGGTAGCTTCCACATAGTGGATGGTACCATTAGGCTTTCTTTCATTAAAGCCAGACCCAGAGCGAGTATTTTCATCATAGGTAGCAAGTATTTCTATAACATTACCATCTTTATCATAGATAACATCATTTGCCTTAATGAAATAAGCATGGAATAATCTTACCTCTTCATTCAATGCAAGTCTCTTATACTTATTGTTTGGTTTTGTAACAATAAAATCATCTGCTTCGATATATAAATGTCTTGAAAAAGGAATTTTTCTAGTTCCTAACTCTTCATTGTCTTGATTGTATAAAACATCAAAATATTCTATTTTATTCTCTGGGTAATTCGTAATGGTTACCTTTAAGGGATGAATAACCGCCATGACTCGCTTCGTCTTTAGAGCTAGATCGTCACGTAGTGCAGCTTCAAGCATATCATTACCTGCAGTTGAATTTACCTTTGAAAGGCCTGTTGAAAGAATAAAGGCACGAATTGCTTCTGGAGTGTATCCACGTCTTCTCAAGCCTGATAGGGTAGGCATTCTAGGGTCATCCCAGCCAATCACCTTATTGGATTCAACAAGTTCTCTTAAAAATCTTTTACTCATTACAGTATTTTCAATCGATAATCTACCAAATTCAATCTGTCTTGGAATATTAGGCATTTCAGTTTCTCTAACAACCCAGTCATATAATGGTCTATGGTCCTCAAACTCTAAAGAGCATAATGAATGCGTAATGCCTTCAATAGCATCTTCTAATGGATGCGCGTAGTCATACATTGGATAGATGCACCATTTTTTACCTGTATTGTGGTGTTCAGCAAAGCTTATACGGTATAGGGCTGGATCTCTCATGTTCATGTTTGGACTAGACATATCGATTTTCGCTCTTAGGACGCATTCGCCTTCCTTAAATTTACCAGCTCTCATCATATGAAATAACTCAAGATTTTCCTCGACACTTCTATTTCTATACTTTGATTCTTTACCCGGAGTATTGATGTTCCCTCGTTCTTTAGCCATTTCATCAGCTGGTGTATGATCAACATACGCCAACCCCTTCTTGATTAAAATGATTGCACGTTCATACATCTCCTCG
>JAUSOA010000258.1 GCA_030656435.1 Acholeplasmataceae bacterium
CCATATCCAGCCTTTGTCTGTCGGTATAATGTTTTCCCATGTGTTAATCCCTCGTTTCATGCTCTTAGAATACAAAAAAACACTCCAAATTGTTAGAGTGTTAATATTTGACCTTTACGGAATAATTTACATTTAGAAAAAGAACAATACAACTTACATCAAAATTCGGTTCTCAGGACTTAATAACTAATTACTCTACGCCGTATTTTTTTAAAACAAAACTCTGTGTACGGATCATTAAAAAACCAACAAAAACGAGCATTGTATAAAAAACTATTGCATGAAATAACTCATTATCAGGATAACTTAAGAATATATTATATATTGTTCCTAGTAAACCTAAATAAATAATTGTAGGAATCAAAGTGTAAAACCCTGCTTCAATAAATTTCAAATGCTTGATGTATTTAAACATAACTAAAAAGCATATAATGAAAAATCCTAAGAATGGTATCAAAAGAATTAAATATTGTTTTTTTACAGTACTCATACTAAGCCCCCTAAAGATAAATTATAGACTGGGTAAAAATAACATCAATTAAATCACTTTAGTCCATTGCAAAGTCATCTTCAAATAGTTTATATTCATGTAATCACAAGTAAGTTATCTTTTCATCAAATCTAGCACTTAATTTTCGCACTGTCAATGAAAAAAGTGAAATGATTTGAATATTTAGAACACATAACCCAACCAATGTGATTAATAGAATGTTTAATAAACTACTTATACTTGTTTAAAGTATATCACAGTTTTATTTATAACAAATCTTAAATAATTCAAGTTCAAAAATCTCAATGTACTTTACGAATCTAATTCCCCTCAATTTGATAGCATAAATGCTCAATTCCCCTCAATTAGGGTTTTACTTCATCAGTTAAAATAGGTTGATCTCAGTTCAAAATCTATTATCAAAGAAGAGATTTATGGATACCAGAATCATAAATAATGAGAAAAGAGTGTGCTTACACTCTAAAAACAGTCGTTTTTCACCAATATGACACAGCAACTTGGGTATGGCAAGACATTTTTTTATAGATAAAACGGCTTATCTAAGCCGTTTTTAATTTTATTTAGTATTAATTATAATGTTTACTATAAGGTCTATCAATTACTGAAATATATCATTGTAAACTGCCAAATATATGAAATGAGAATTAGCGACTGAGTTAATGTGTGGAATAACACAGTATGTATGATGGAAAACTTTTTTGATTCTTTAAAGAATACACTAAAAAATGATAGAAAATAAAAAATTAGAACAAATGACACGTATAAAATTACCAAATGAATGAAGTAAGAAAAGATGCCAACATAGGTATTAAATAAAGCAACGCCAATTAAGTGTAATGTGCCTAAAATGAATCCCCATATCAAAGCAAGAAAATACGGGCGATTCGAAATGCATGTTTCTATATTTTGATATGCTTTTGAATAAAACTTAATTAAAACGAATACGATTGTGAAGCCTATAAAATAGATGACTAACCATAGAAAAAAATTGTGTTCTAAAGAAATATCGGGTAACCCTAAATCTAACCAACGCTCTAACTGATAAATAAATATGAGCAAAAGAAATGGCAAGAAAATAAATATAATTTGAAGAGTATCAGTTGATGACTTTCTTAGAATATTTTTCATTGCATTCCTCTATTCTAATGATGGGTTTTCATTATATTCTATTTCTTTCAATGCTAAATAAAACTTACTATAATGCTCAGAAGAAATCAAATCACCTTCGTCAATAATATCAACTATGGAACCTGTTAATGTGAAACGATCTATTGTATTAATTTGATATGTAGATTGACTCGCTTGAACATAGTTTTGATTAGCAAAAAATACAACAAACGCGAAAATAAGTAGAAAAGCTACTATTCTTTCAATAAATAAATTCATTTAATTCTCCCCCAAGTTATTGCTTAAAAGCAGTCTACCATTAAAAGTTTGAAAAATCAATACTTGTATTTTGTGTCTGTAGCTGCTGTTTGAGAAAGGCTAAATAAAAAATGTGTTTGTATAAGCTAGTCCTTTTAACAACTTTAGAAACAACAATAATAGTTTATAGTTAATCATCGAATGGTTGATACATCTTTGAAGATGAGTAATTATTTACTTTTATTGATTGATTGTGATCTTAATCCCTGAACGACATAAGATCTACGACCTAGGTTTGTGGAATTATATTGGGAGAATTGAGTCATATTACTTATAAAATTTACTTAAAATATCCCCACCTAAATAACTCTTTTAATTTCTAGAATATACGTATTTTTGAATATCTTACATGTCAGTTCCCCTCAATTTGGTGGCATAAAAACCCAATTCCCCTCAATTAGGATTTCAATTCATATGTAAAAAATAAGGTAATCAAAGTTAAAATCAATCATATATGAATTCAACAAAGGCTGCAGTAGTCCTAAAAATTAAAAAAAGAGTATATTTATACATTAAAACAATGGTTTTTCGTATAAATCACACAGCAACTTGGGTATGACAAGACAAAATTTAAAAATAAAACGGCTTAGATAAGCCGTTTTTAACTTTATTGAGCGTTAATTTTGATGTTTTTGTTGGTTATTTTTTGATGTTTTTGTTGGTTTGCTATTAATGTTAAATAAAATGAACATGGATATTGCAGTAAATATAAGCACTATCAAATAAAGATAGCCTGTCCACCCAAAAAGATCCATAATTGTCCCAGAAATTATTGTCCCTATAATCGAACCGATGCCATATGCTGTAAACATCACACCATATTTTCTTGAGTATTGCTTAATACCATAAAATTCCTTAATGGTTGCTGGTACAATCGCGAGCCACGCTCCTAAATTGAACCAAAATAATCCAAATGATATCACATATAAAACGATATTTTGACCTTGATTGAAAAGACCGATTAATGATGCGATAGAAATCAATGAAAGACTCAATAGCACTGAGAATCTAAAGCCCTTTTGATCCATCATTTTACCAAAAAGTGGTCTAGCTAAACCATTCATGAGCGCGAAAAATGATAGGGATAGTGTAACTTCTCTTGAATCGAATCCATAATGAACGACACCAATTTGATAGGATAATCCAATCATCATTAGACCAATCGTGGTTGCTATAACGAAGAGTGCATAAATCCGTTTGAATGGCTTGAGCTTTTCATGAAGTATAGGATCTGGTGCTACACTCCTAAAATCTGTATATTCCTTTAAAATAAATAAATAGGATAGTGGTAATTGAATCACTAGAAATAAAACTCCGAATATCAAAAATGTCGTTTGAAGACCGGTATTTTGAATCAAAAAGCTAGCAAGAGGTGCAGTTAGTAATGGAGACATCCCAAACCCAAGTAAAATGATACCTGTCATCAATCCGCTTTTTTTAGGGTATAGCTTTTGTACCATATAAATAGGTACGCCGTAGACCATCCCAACACCAGTGCCTATTAAAAATCCATAGGCGATGACTAACAAGATAAAGCTTGTCGATAGACTTGAGACTATCCAGCCGAGTGCAATCAAGAGTGTTCCATAAAAAACAAAACCTCTAAGTCTAGAAGGCTTTAGCAAGCGTCCTGATATCATCATTGACAATGCATAAAAAAATAAGGAAGTCATATAGGGAAAACCACTCAAAAAAGTATTGATTTGATATTCTACTTCGATGTGATATCGAAATACACTGTATGTATAAACAGTTCCCATCAGTAACATCATCAATACGCTAGATAAAATCATGAGTGTGTGTCTTTGTTGATTCATAGGATGCTCCTTTTATATAAGAATAATTTTAGTAAATATAAAGCTAACATTTGTTTCTTTATCAATTCTTCTCAAGAAACGTTATTACAATTATATAATAATTCGTATTAGAATGCATTCTAAAGATTTCTTAATTATTTCAACATCTCTTTTTTGAACCAACAAATACAATAAAAAAGAACAAATCGCTTGTTCTTTTTGTGTTATCCGTTATTTTTTTTCATTCCTTAATCATATAAATCGTATAAGATAACTTCTCCATTATCTCTGAGCAGATATAACTTCATTGAACCTGCACGCGTTTTATATCGACCAATAT
>JAUSOA010000261.1 GCA_030656435.1 Acholeplasmataceae bacterium
GAACTTGAGTCCAAGTCTACTGTGATTTCATATTTTTTAAGGATTTATAGAAAAATAACTCGAAAAATCAAAAATAAAAAGCCGATTCTGAATTTCAGTTATGTACTGAAGTTTCAAAACTAGCTTTTATCAACAGTCTGAGACATAGAAATATGTCTTTTTTATTCTTTTTCTATTGAAAAGGCTCTAAATCATAATGATTCCTAACAAGCCCTTTTTCATTATGATATCATTTGATAAGTTATTCATTTTCTTATATAATCAGCATGCAAAACAAAAAAAGGAGAAATAAAGGATGAGAAAAATAATAACATTATTCATTGCATTAACTTCACTCTTTTTCTTAGTCGCTTGTGGCGACAAAGAGGAAGTGGTTGACTATAGTGGTGTTTATGAAGGATATTCATGGAAGGGTGAAAACCTAGGCGTTTCATTTGATGATGCGACTGAATACATCAAAACAACCCTCTATATTGCAAAGGATGGCACTATTGTTGATGCTGCCATGGATTTCAAGATATTAAAAAGTGGTGTTTGGGAAAGTCGTTTAGTCACTGAAGCAACTGCAGTAATCAACTACAACCAAGATCCAATTGCTGCAACTCCTGGAGCAAATTATGCTCATGGAACTTCAATGTTTACCATTACAACTGGAGACTTCATGAGCTTTTATGCAATTGGAGTGAGTGCAGAAGGTACTGTTGCATTGCTAATGGTTGATCCGATTACTAGATATCAATTTGAAATCAAGCTTCCAGCTAATTTTGATTTTAATCAACCCGTGTCTACATTAACAATAGGTAGTGGGTTATTGGTTCCAACAAGAAGAACTGCTGGTGGAGGATTTATTGCACCAACCAGTTGGGAAACACTCGCGGATAAACATTTCTTCAATATGAGCTATTGGTCACATGTTACAACTAGTACTGGAGTATTAGAGGGTATTACTGCCTCCTCTACTGTAAAGCAAATGCTTGAAAAGTTTGGAGTCGTCTTTAGCGGTACGACACCACAAGAAATGAGTTCAAAAACTGGATTTACAGGTCTTGGTGGATGGGCTGGGAATTACGGAGCGATTAGAGAGTATCTAGTCGGTAAAAATGCACTGAACGTACTTTCACTAGTTGATTGGACAGAAGAAAAATATGTAGGAAGCATCAATTCAAGCAACCAATTTGGTGTTGATGTAGTAGCTGGTGCAACACGTACTGCACAAAATTCTATCGATACCTATGCTGGTGCGACAGTTCGATTATCTAGAGAATCTGAATCCTATCAAAAGGCTTTAGTCGCTGCTGGAATTCTTTTGATCGAAGATGTAATTATTGGTCGTTTCTAAAACTATAATCATTAATTTCTGCAAGTCAAAAAGGCTTGCAGTTTTTTTTATATGATAGGAAATTCTAATTATTTTCACAA
>JAUSOA010000272.1 GCA_030656435.1 Acholeplasmataceae bacterium
GGATAATGAAAAAGTATCCGTTGAAATCGATGGTATAAAACCAATGTATATCATCACAAACCATCATGTAGCAATTATTGATAGAGATACCTTCCATAAAGTTCAAGAGCTTTTTGCTTCAAAGCAAACTGGGAAACATAAAACACCTGGTCTGCGTTCTGAATATACTAGATTTATCTACTCCATATCCCACTTTACCTCAAGTACATATAGTTCGTTTTTTGAGAATCTTGATGTTTGAAATACAAGATCAAGTATTTTTTTGAATAAAAATTACTTGTAATTACCGATAAAACAGCAATATTATACTTGCTTACGAAATCATTAACCATTTTTTTCTTTTCCCATTTATAAACACATCCTTGATATAAACATATTTAATCCTTTAGGCATCCTATTGGAATAATTTTAACACCGTCATTACGTGTGTATGCCATGCCTTCGCCAGTTATAATCACTAACAAATCAGGCACTTTATTTTTGATGTTATTACTTTTAAAATTTGCTTCCTTAATCAGTTCAACCACTTCAAGCAAATGAGACGCACCTTCATCAATTTGTTTGCTACCTAGTTTAAATTCTATTAGCGCATATCTTCCATCTCTCAAGTGTAATACAGCATCAACTTCCAATCCTAATCTATCTCTATAATATGAAATTTGTCCTCCTAAAGCTGAAGCATATACTTTTAAATCTCTTGTACAAAGATTTTCAAATATAAAACCAAACGTATTAAAATCATTCATCAATATATTTGGGCTTGAATCTAAAGACGCTACAGCTATAGAAGGATCAATAAACATTTTTTTATTCAAACTTCTAATAACTGTTTTTGATCTAATATTTGGATTCCATGCTGGTACATCTTCAATAACAAACAAACGAGTTAACGCTTTAATGTATTCATAATATAACGATTCAGATAGATTTATATTTGCATTAATATCATCAATAATTGTCTTGTTGGTTGCTTGTGTAGCTATATTTCTAGCATACGATCGTAGTAAATATCTCACTTTTTGTGGATCTTTACTTTTACCATCTACAGTTGAAACATCACTTTCAATAATGTTATCAATATATGCTTTTGAAATTAATAATTTTGCAGAATCATTTTTTAATCCTAAACTGGATGGCCAACCGCCCCTACAAGCAGCAAATATCAAATTCTCTAGACTTAAATCCGATTGTTTTCCATCAATATTATATTCATGATTATTGAATAGTTGCTCCAACGACACTTTCCCATTTGATTCTGCTGATTCATATAAACTCATAGGATACATTTTTAATCTGGCAATTCTACCAGTTCCAGTGTGACTTATTTGTGATTCATCTATCGTTGTTGAACCAGTCAAAATATATAGCCCTTCTTCATTTC
>JAUSOA010000283.1 GCA_030656435.1 Acholeplasmataceae bacterium
GGCTCCTAACAAATATAATTCAAGACCTAGCTTTTTATCAATCTTTCCACTTTTGATTTCATAATCAAGCTTGGAGAGTTTTTTAATATGGTTTTCAAGCTGAGCGAAATTGACACCCTGTGCATTTTTAACTAGATAGAATGCTCTACCGCTTTTGATATGGAAATGCTCAGCAATTTGATCCTGACGATAACCCTTATCTAGTAGTAGCTTCGTGTGCATCAATTCTCTCACTTTTCCAACGATGTTATTTAATATTCTTAAAGGATCTTCATTTCTAGCAACTAAATCGTAGAATATCTCAATTGTTTTGGTTTGATTTTTTGATAGTAATGCATTGGTCAATTCAAAGATGTTTTCTTCTAAATTTCTACTGACTAGAAGCATAACTGCCTTTTCATTGATTTCTTTGGTGTCATATGCAAATAGCATCAGCTTTTCTGCCTCTTGATTGATTAAATTGAAATCAAGGTTAGTTCTTTCAAGCAATGCTTCAACAGCATCATCTGAAATTTGATATTGATATTTTTTAAACATATTACGGATAAAATCAGGATAATCCTTCTTTTCCATATCTTTAACCTTTTCAATAAAGGCGAATTTAAAAAGTGCACTTCCTAAAAGAGATGTTTGAGGTAACAATTCTTGCACAGCAATAATTAAAATAACATCAGGGTTTGGCTTCTCAAAATAGGTTACCCAATTTTTGATGACATATTCATCTTCTTTTTCAATCTCATCAATATTTCTAATGACGATGACCTTTTTTTCCGCAAAAAAGGAAACCGTTTGTAGATCTTCTAGAATATCATCACTCGAATTTTCAAGTAAATCGTATTTGATGATGTTAAAAGGATCGACATTGAATTCCTTGATTTTTTCTTCAATTTTATGATTTAATAAAAAATCATTTGTACTGTGAAATAAATATATGGACTCTGCCATGTGCATGCCCCCTGACTTGTTACATTTATTATACTAAAAATTGCTTTAAATTGGTAGAAGTAAACGCCATTTTTCTTTCTTTTTGGATGGTGTGTAGATGATACTTCCATGGATATCGGTTCTATAGATGGTACTAGAATATTGAATAAGCCTTTCCATGACTTTTGGATCAGGAAAATTATACTTATTTTCATAGCCAAGGGAAAGAACTGAAACTGTAGGACGCACATAGGATAAAAACTCTGAAGTTGAAGATGAAACAGATCCGTGATGAGCAACCTTTAAGATGTCACTTTTTAAGTGATACCCATAGGCTTTAACTAAATCGGCTTCCGCCTCTTTTTCAATATCTCCTGTAAATAGATAAACTAAACCATCTATTTCCATCTGCAAAACAATGGAGTTGTTGTTGGCAGATGCATATTTTTTAAGAGGTCCTAAAATATTGATGTGAATCGTGTTACAGTTGAGTTGATCTCCTGATTTCACATAGATGATCTCCCCTTGATAGTTCATATAGGAGCTGTCATATAAAGATAAAACAATCCGATCAACAGATAGACCCTCTAGAATAGAATGTACTTCCTTGGTATGGTCTAAATCACCATGAGTTAGGATTAAATAATCGATGGAATAAATTCCTTGATTTTTTAGATATCTTTCAATATTGTTGAATGCATCAATAACGATTACGCAGCCACTGGATTGAATTACAGTTGAATCTCCTTGTCCAACATCTAAGAAAATAACACTTTCCTTAGCGCTAGAATAAAGAGTGATTCCGATAAAGAAAAGAAAAAGAAAGAGAATTCTTGAGAAAACCTCGACTATTTTATTTGACCTAAATAGTAAAATAACAATGGTAAAGTAAATGAAATATTGATAGATATTTAGAGCCGGAAGGTGAAATGAAATATTTTTATTGTTTAAAAATAGAATTAAGGATTCAAATAGATTAGTTAATTGACTCATGACTCCATCAAGTTCTTTGACAAGCATCACCGATATCATCCCGATAAAAAGGGGGCCTGTAACGATTCCAATAATTAGAGGGAGAGTAAGTATCAAGAGCGGAGAAAACGTCTTATTAAAGGGGAGAACCACTATAAAGATAATGGTTGTGATTACTAGCCTTTTCATATAACCATGAAGTCCTCGATATCTAAATTCCATAAGATATAAAAAGTTCATGATCAAAAAGGTTATTAAAAAGCCTTGATGATAGATTAGGTAAATATTGGTAGTTAGCATGACTAAAAAAGTAAATGTTAAGAGATCTAGCTTTTGATACCGTAACGTGAATTTTTGATTGATGATATAAAGAAGATACATAATAAAAAGTCTTAAGACACCTATCGAAAATAGATTCAAGTATAAAAGAATGATATAAATGGTGATCTTAATTAGATGTCTAATTTTAGAACTTAGACTTAAATAAAATAGAATCCAGTCGATAATCTTAAATAGTGCATAAACGTGCATTCCAGAGATGGTAAGTAAATACATTATTCCTAAATTGTTCAATAGAGTGCTTTGTTCCTTTGAAAACTCTTTTTCACCAAAGATGAGTGCCTTGATATAAACGCTTGTCTTAAGCTTTGCTACTTCATCTAAAAGATGTTCTCGATAGCTTAGCATCGAGAATCCATTTCGAATCAAGGATATTTCTTTAACATTTAAATAGCCCTGAATATTGGATGAGAGATAATAGTTTTTTTGATTGAACCCAAAGGGTATTGTTTGATTCCTATAACTTTTGACATCTGCTTTTATATAGATGATATCGCCAGGGGTATACAAATCCTTTTTGGTTTGCATATTGAATTTCATTTGTTGATATTGAATTGTTACTGTATCTGTGTATAGATTTTCATTCGTTTCAATTATTCTAGCTTCTCCGTAAATCTCCTTAGGGATTTCCTTGAGCTGGATTAGGGTGAACATGAAAAAGAATAATGAACAAAAAAAGAGGACGAAAGGAACTTTGAGTTTTTTTCGTACAACGAAGAAGTAGATTAGACTAATCGGTATCACCCAGAGGTGAAAAAAGCCGAGAATCCATAAAAATATTCCATAACCATCAATGAAATAATTATCCCAGCTTAATATATGGTTTAATTTTTTCAAGTGTCACTATTCCTATGTTTTTTACATTCATTAGCTCATCAACATGCTTAAAATTTCCATGAGCCTCTCGGTAGATGATGAGTGATGCTGCTCTAGTCTCTGTCATTCCAGGAATGGTAATCAATTCCTTAAAGGATGCTTTATTCACATTAACTAATATTTTAGGTTCATCAATTGCCTGATGGATGCTAGGTATGAAAATTTGTCGATTTCTTTTAATCATCTCGCTTGTCATAATGAGTTGAGTATCGGCATCCATCAAAAGATTACCAGCGTAAAGCAGTGCTTCACCAACAGTCACTTCCTTAAAAAAATGATAGGTTCCTGGAAATTCAACTGCCCCTATAATCTCAACTTGAATAATCGTTAAGGGTATCGCTTCAATATCAATCGTTTCTGCCTTTTCAATTCTTGGAAATAGTACAATCCATAATACAATCGTAATGATAATAACCATTCCTATTTTTTGTTTCATTATATCCCTCCAGCCTATAATAGAAGGATTTTTTTAATTTACTATAAAAAAAATGCTCAACTGAGCATTTTTATCGATTATTTGGTTGCTACAATGTAGTGTTTTCTAGGATCGATTCCATCACTAACTTCGTAGGTAAAGCCAAGACTCTTTAAAATAGTTAAATAATAGTCTAAATCGTAAACATATTGTGTGACGATATCTATTTCTCCCTGAAATTCGACATAGTGCTTCATTAAATTCTTTTGAGTTTCTATTTTCCATGCATAAGCAATTGGTTCTTCTTCAATTTCAATATAGTCCTTGTAGTCTTTTAATACTTCAATTTTATAGATATCAAAGATAAATCTTCCGCCTTCATAGAGTGCTTGATAGATATTTTTAAATACCTTTTTGACACCCTTGAAGTAGTTTGCTACATCAAACATCGCGATAATCACATCTGCTTCTGCACCAAAGGGATTTCTTAAATCATGCTCATAAAGATTGGTTTCTAAACGATTATTTCTAAGCTTATCTAAGGCAATCGATAGCATCGATGAATCAATATCGATTCCGATAGCTTCGTGTCCATGACTTAAAAGCTCTAATAAAAGATATCCTGAGCCACATCCAGCATCAATAATTAAGTCAGTATTCTTAAAATATGGTTTCATCCAGTCATATATTTTCTCATAGTCAACATCAGCCATCAAAAGGTCATATGCTTTGGCAAACATTTACTTAATCCTTTTGATGCCCATCAATCTTTGGTCGAATCCATAATACTTTCTTTCTTCTTCTCTGAATAGATGAATGATGACTTCATGGCAGTCAATTAAAACCCAACCGCCGCCTCTTCCTTCGACATTCTTGATTTCATCTGCTAATAATGCTTTTTTTACATATCCGATTGCTGCATTTCCTTGTCTTTCATTGGTTGTAGCAACAATAAAATATTGAAAGAATGGGGATGATTGTTCAAAATCGTATACAACTAGGTCCTTGACCTTTAAATCCTCTAAAGTATTGATTAATTTATTTAATTTCTCCACGGTTTACCTCCTTGTAATAGTGATAGCTTTCCATTTGCTCAGGACTAGGGTTAATTCCTTTAGCAATAACATGATCGATACTGATTTTCATACAGTATTCAGTTGCTTGATTTAAATCCTTTGTAGCCATTTCAAAAATCATTTCTGAGTCACTGAAATTCCTATTGGGTTCACAGGAATCGCTGATGAAGATGATTTTTTCTAAATCGCTCATATTTGGTCTTCCCCAAACATGATAGCGAATTCCATTTAAAATCTCTTGATCTCTAACATGAAATTCATGCTCTAGGGCTATTGCTGCAGCCATTGCGTGATAGATCACTGGATATTCTGCGTATTGTTTAATTGTTTTTAAATCCATATGCATGACTTGATCTTCAATTTCGTCATACTTAGCAAAATCATGGAAAAGTGCTGCAATCGAGACCTTTTCAATATTTACATGATGAATTTCAGCTAGCTTAACCGCTGTTTCGTAAACCCCGAAGACGTGTGTTAATCGCTTTTGGTGTCCACTTAATTTTTCTTCTACTCTTTTTTTAATAGCATCTATCATTGGAAGAGTGCCTCCGAAAGTGAAATGTGCATACCCTTAGGAACCATCATTTTAACAGTCAATGGACCTTGAATATGAACGAATCCCATGTCTGCGAAAGTAATTTGATACTTTCCAAGGGGTATCTTAAAGTTCTTTTCTTCATAGGCTTCAGCGAAGACCTTAAAGTTTTTTTCTTTGTTGTCTAATAAATCTTTAATCCGTGATGGATTGGTTTTATGCATTATAACCATATCATCTAAATAAAAGACTGCATTCGTATCACTACCACTAAATGTAAGTGCGACTAGTCCTTCAATAAAGATGGTTTGATTGTTCTTCATTTGATAAATCTTGGGGTTGATTTCATGATCAGGTATTAATCTTTTATAGACACTATAGGGTAGCATTTGATGTAGGTACCCTTCCTGATAAAGTCCTGGCATATCATAAATTGTTTGTCTTTTCCCAAACGGTTTCGATAATGCTTCTTGAGTTAATCCAGCCTTCTTGAAGGCTAGTGCTTTATCATCATCAGTCAAAGCCTTATATATAGTCGTCTTTCCACTGTTTTGAACTCCAAGTAAATAAATGTTTGGATTTTTATGGGATTGAAGATATTGTTTTAGGTGAAGGATATCATCCTTACTCTTGGATGACATCAAAATAATGTCAATATAGGGTATTTGAGACTTTTTCGCCTTTAATGTAATTTGATCGATTAATAAATCTAGATTCGTGCTTCTAGGAAGCAAGTCCAGTTGATTGATGATATATACATATTTAGCATCGGGTTGGTATCTATAAACAGGATAGCTAAATAGCATATCCAAATGGAGCACAGATGAAACCATCACGATGATTGAATTTTCTGGTAAGCTTGGTAAATCCTCGGGATGAAAATGTGTAATCGATTCACCGTAGTGCATCAATCTATAACAGGATTGGCAGTAGGTCAAATCAAGCGATTTGGCATAACCAACTCTAAGTTCATCCTCTATTTGAAGCATGGCTCCACAGCCTTGACATCTAATGGTCTTGGACATATTGTTTCAGCCTTTCTTCGTATAACTCAGGTAAATTCTTTTCTATTTTTTTCAAAACGATAGCTTCAAGCTTTCGATTGAACTGAGTAATCTTTCGATCCGATTTTCTTTTTACAGATTTCACCAAAATTCCTTTGATTCCATAGCGTGTTGCACCAAAAATATCAGTCATTAACTGGTCGCCTATCATCATCACTTCTTCTTTATTCACTTTTGCAAGCTTGAGTGCTTTCTTAAAGCCACACTTTAATGGCTTTTTAGCATGCCAGATAAAGGGGACCTTTAGATCCTTTAGAGCAAGTGATACACGCTTAAAGCTTGTATTCGAAATAATGACAACATTAAAGTCTTTTCCTAGGTCATTTAACAGCTTGACATGATCCTTAGAAAGGCTTATTTCATCATAGCCGATAATGGTATTATCTAAGTCAAAAAACAAGGAATTTATACCCTGTTCTTTTAAGGTTTTATATGGAATTTCAAAAATGGATGCATGATATTCATGCGGTATGCATTTTTGGTAAACTGACATTACTTAATTTCCACAATCTCTAATTTGAAGAAACGTCCTGTTTCAGTCTTAACTTCAACAACGTCGCCTTCATTTTTGTTTAACATGGATTTACCAATTGGTGATTCGATTGAGATTTTTCTTTGTCTTGGATCTGCTTCGATGCTACCAACTAGATAGAAATCCTTGATTTCACCAGTTTCAACAAACTTTACAGTTACTGTTTTACCGATATTTACGATATCTTCAGTTGTTGTCTTAATGATTTTAACGTTTTTCAAAATATTTTCGATTTCAGCGATTCTTGCTTCTATACGTGCTTGTTCGTTTCTTGCAGCATCGTAATCGGCATTCTCAGACAGGTCGCCCTGTGCTCTCGCTTCCTTGAGTGCTTCCTTGTTTTCTTCACGCTTAACATCCTTCAAATAAGCGAGTTCAGTTTCTAGATTTTTGACACCTTCTTGTGTAAGTTGAAACAATTGTTTAACAGCCATTGGTGTACCTCCTTAAATTTCTATATTATTATACTATAAATCTCAAAGAATTGCTATTTTTTTCAAGTCTTTTTGATATTGCCTATGATTTGGCATGAATTCCTTTAAAAGATTATAAAAATCTTTTGAGTGATTGAAAACTATGACATGTGCATATTCATGATAAAGCACGTAAATCAGATAGATTTCATCAAGTCTTGAAAGAAAAGTATTTAATGTGATTTCGTGATTTTTCTTGTGGTAACTTCCAAACTTAGATTTTAGATATTTGAGTTTGATTGGTAGTGGATGAATACCATGTATACCAAGTGTATGATGGACTGTATCTAAAACTTTTTCTAATTTTTTTTGTAATTCTATCTTGTAGATTTCACGCTTAATTTTAACGATATCATCAGATTTCGAATCTACATAAATGGTATTGCCTAAAATGTCATAATTGAATTTTCCATAGCTTTTAATCAAGCGATGGGGTTTACCCCACAGCATGATTTCGGTGTCTAGTTCCATTTGTTTAGATTTCTCATACTTTTCATAAAATTGCTCGAACTTATCATCCATAAAACTTAAAATTTGCTCGATTTTAGTCTTTGGGTTGGCCGTGATATGCATAACTCCATTTCGGTATCTAAAATATGTGTTTTTTATCTGTTTTCTTTGAATTTGATAGGGAATGCTTCTCCCGTTTTTTTCGTATTTTTCCATTATTTTTTCCGAATCATCGCGTAGGGTTCTACCGAAAAAGGAATTTTAATCTTTAGAATTTGCTGTGGATGTCTAGCGATACTCGTTTCTGTATCCTTTTCATCTGTCATATAGGTTAGCTTAAAATCACGAACCGATCCATCAGGACTAAAGACCTCTAATTCATCACCAACTCCAAAGTAGTTTCTTTGTTCGATTGTTGTTAATCCTGTCTGTTGATCATAGCCTTGAATCAATCCAACAAATAGCTGAGTAGGCTTTTCACTGACCTTATTAAATAGTTGTTCCTCGACTCCTGGTAGACCCTCTAAATATCCATGAGAGGTGAGCCTATTTTCCGCTTTTTGAAGCTCAATTAAATAGGGATTGAAGTCATCAATTTTACCGAATAGCAAATAATCATCAATGAGCTTTCGATAGGTTGAAACAACGGTCGCTATATAGTGAAGACTCTTCATTCTTCCCTCAATTTTTAATGAGGAAACCTTAGAATCTATTAAATGAGGAATTTGTTCAAGTGCTTCTAAATCCTTAGATGACATTGAAAATGAATTATTTGATACTGATGCTCCATCTGCAGTTAAATCGTAGTTCCAACGACAGGAATGTGCACAGCCTCCACGGTTTGCATCACGGTCTGTCATGTTATTGGATAAGCTGCATCTTCCACTATAGGACATACACATGCCCCCGTGGATGAAGACCTCGATATCTGCCTTCGTTTTTTCCTTTAATCTTCTAATTTGATGTTTATCAAGTTCTCTTGCCAATACAATTCTTTTAATCCCTAATTCATGCCAATAATTAACGGTTTCTGTATTGGATGCAGATTGTTGGGTCGATAAATGAACCTCGAGAGATGTATGCTTTAATGCCATATCGATAATATATGGAGATGCTGATATAATCGCATCCACTTTTCTTTCCTCTAATCCTTTTAAATACTCTATTAAGCCATCCATATCCTCGTTATGAGGGATGATATTGGTCGTTACATAGACTTTCTTTCCGCGTTCGTGTGCGAATGAGGTCGCATCTTGAATGTCTTCTAGGGTGAAATTTGATGCTCTTGCACGAAGCGAAAAATTAGTCCCTCCAATAAAGACAGCATCTGCGCCATATAATAAGGCAATCTTAAGTTTTTCTAGGTCACCAGCTGGTGCTAAAAGCTCAATCATTGCTATTTCCTTTACTTTTATAAATCGTTTTCTTAAAGAAGAATCCATCATCCCAAGTCTCATCATATGCTTTTTGAAGTTCTTCGATTAAGGTGGTGTCGATTTGATTTTGATGATACATTGGTAAAATCTTTGAAGCGTAGCTATCATCCTTGAATATCGTATCTATCACTAAATAATCAAGTAGTTCTTTGAAGTCATTTAAATATTTGAGTGATGAAAAAACATGACCTCTAAAGACATGAGTTCCTGCATTATCCTCAAGGATTGGATATGCTTCATCTAATCGATTACTTTCTATAATCTTTAAATTCTTTTGGTTGTGGTAGTGATGGTCATCTTCGTTAAATTTCATGAAATTTTCGATGAGTTGTCTTTTAGAATAAAACATATCTAAGTGACCGTGTCCGACCATAAACATTTGATATTCTTTATTTTTCGCGATTTCAATGATATCGCTTAATGTTATTTCTTTGGCTATATAAGCTCCCTTGATATGATTTTTTGCTAGAAAGTTAAAATCATAAACATTGGTGAGCAATGTTTCTGGATTATAAACGACAAGGCCTTTGTAGCCAAGAGATGAGATTAAGCGGTAGGCTCCGATATCTGCAACAATGATACCACTAAGCTTTTGAATTGGAATGAAGGCTAGAAAGTTCTTAAAGTCGTCTAATTGATCATCATTAAACATTTGATTGCATACCAAAAAGAGCTCTTTTTTAAAATCACTCGTTAATTGGATTGCATCTATAATTTCATGGATACCAAAGCTTTTTGTAAGTCTTGTCCCAAATTGATCATTACCAATTAAAAAACCATCAACTTGTGATGATAGTAATGAAATGGATTCAAGGTTGTGGATGGTCGTTAAAATCTTCATTTAAGCTTCCTTTGGCTGATGCTCATTCCATCACCGACATCAAAAAAAGTCGTATTAAAATCAGGATGCATCGTTAAATAGTTTTTAAATGTATCAATTTTTCTTAAGAGTTGTCTTGTGTGTCTATTGACGTTTTCCGGCTTTAAATCATGAAATGAGAGGTTGTCGCAAATCACGATCCCATCTTCTCTTAAATACTTGGTATACTTTTCAAAGAATTTTTCGTATTGAGCCTTTGCTGCATCAATAAAAATTAAGTCATAGCTTCTTAGCTCAGAGGTATACTTGAGTGCGTCAAATGGAATCAGTTTGACTTGTTTTTTTTCATCGAACATATCCAAATGAATCATTGCTTGAGAAATCATTTCCTCATCACGCTCAAAGGTATCGACAAAACAACCATAAGAGGCCATAGCGAGTGCGCTATAGCCAACAGCTGTTCCAATTTCTAGGACATCTTTAATTTTGTAGGTAGAAATAGCCGTTTTTAAAAAGAGTAGCCCAGCATCGGTGATGATGGGTACGTTTGTTTTTAACGCATACTCTTTGATTCTAGAAAGCATTACGCGATTTCTTCTTCGTCTGCTTCTTCGTCTTCTTCGTCTTCTTCATCGGTCTCATCGTAATAAGACTGAAGAACACCGTCTAGCATATCCCATTCTTCATCTGTTTCGATATCAAGGAAAGATCCTTCATCGTCAGATGCACCTGGGACATAAATTGCTGCACTTACTTCTTTTGTATCCACAAATTCGAACACCACATAATTTTTTCCATTGTGTTCGTGTGTGAATAGAATATCACATACGGATTCATCGCCATCTTGATTTGTGACGACCATTTGGTTTTCTGTTAACATAGACTTGCTCCTTTATAATCTAAATAATTTTGTAATATGATGACTGCAGCGACTTCGTCTTTTTTCTGTTTTTGAGACTTGCGCCGCTCTGATCCCTTAATCATTGCTTTCATCGCGGATTGCGTAGAAAGTCTTTCATCCCAAAGTACAACTTCAACCTTGGACTTCGCTTCGATTAAGATTTTAAACTCCTCACTTATTTTACCACGAATACCGATATCGTTGTTCATGTGCTTTGGAAAGCCTAGAACTACCGTATCTATTTTGTATTCATTAACGAGTTTAATCACTTTATCGACTGCTTCTTCATATTTATTTTCTGTAAAACGAAATGTTTCTAAAGCATAGGCAATGACACCGGATTCGCTTAAGGCTACACCTAACGTTTTACTTCCTAAATCAAGACCAATATATTTTTTCATAGCTTACTTTCTATCAGCTTAATTGCTGATTCTAAATTGGATAAATCCTGAGTTCCACCCTGTGCAAGATTTGGCTTTCCGCCACCTGATCCGTTTGTTAGCATTGCTGCATAGCGAACTAAATCATTTGCGTTATTCAAATCACTCTTGCAAAGATATGTTGCCTTACCATCTTGTATATTTACAAGGAATAAGGTTTGTGCCTTTATTTTATCATAAAGTGCGTCCATCAATTGCTTAATCATCTTAGAATCGATATCTTTAGTGACGATGACTTGTTTTTTAGCATTTGGATTGGTAATAAACTGGTCTAGGTTACTTAAAACATCAGCCTGCTTTAATCGATTCAATTCCTTTTCATGCGTCTTAGAAAGTTCTTTTAATTCGTGAATATAGTATCTTAAATTGATAATATCCTGATACGATCCTAATAATGCTGGTTCTTCAGGAATTAAAAGATTTGAATCGAGTTTATTCATCTTTTCTTTGAGTAGATGAACCTCCTGATAAAGTGGCTCCATGTAGCCCTTTACTTGCTGCTTTAGATCTGTACCGGTGACACCCTCCATACGATAAATACCAGAGCCTATTGATTCATAGCTAGTGATAGCGAAATCGATAATTTCCTTCGTATTTTTCACATGTGTTCCACCACAAAATTCCTTGCTCCAACCCATGTCAACGACTCTGACGATATCGCCATACTTCTCACCGAAAAGTGCCATTGCACCAAGCTTTCTTGCTTCTTCAATTGGAAGCTCACTAATGATAACATCTAATGGTTTTTCAAAGATATAGTGTTTAACAAGCTTTTCAACATCAAGTATTTTTTCATCATTTTCACTTTCATAGTGATTGAAATCGAATCTCCAGCTCTTTGGGGCAACCTGAGAGCCTTGTTGATTTGCGTGACGTCCGAATGTTTCTTTGATTGCTTGATGGAATAAATGTGCAGCGCTATGGTTACGTATCGTTTTTAATCTTGATTTAGGATCGACTACTGCTAATACTTCATCACCTATTTGATATTCTCCTTCAACCTTATGGATATATTGACCATTGGGAAGCTTAGAGACATCAGTGACCTCAAGTCCATTGATTGTACCTGTATCCGCTACCTGTCCACCTGAGGTTGCATAAAATGGTGTTTGATCTAAGACGATACCACCCTCGAAGACTTTGATGATTGTAGCTTCTGCTTGTAAAAAGTCATAGCCGATAAATTTTGATTTCTCTGTAAAGTTTAAATATTCTTCATCCTGTGCCTGCATAGAACCATGTGAGGTTCTAGCATTTCGTGAACGTTCCTTTTGTTTTTCTAGTTCTTTTTCGAAGGATAGCTCATCGACAGTGACGTTATTTTCAAGAGCATATTCAACAGTGAGTTCAATTGGGAAGCCGTAGGTATCATAGAGCTTAAATGCTGTTTGACCAGAGATAACCAAACCATCCTTTTGGATTGCATCTAATAAATGCTTTTCACCTTCATTGATGGTTTCAAGAAATTTTTGTTCTTCCTTTAAGACAATCTTTTTAACGATATCCTTGGTTTCATAAAGGTTATTATAAAATACACCCATGACCTCGACGACATCATCAACAAGCTTATATAAAAATGGTTCGTTTAAATTCAGTTTTCTTCCATATTTCACAGCACGTCTAAGTAATCTTCTAAGCACGTAGCCTCTACCTTCATTGGATAATATAGCTCCATCTGAGATCGCGAAGGTTAATGCTTTGATGTGATCTGCAATAACTTTAAATGCCATTTGATCATTATAAGGAATACCAGAAATTTTTTCAGTATGCTTGATGATTGGGAAAAAGAGGTCTGTTTCAAAATTTGTTTTTGTCTTTTGAATGACACATGCAAATCTTTCTAGTCCAGCACCTGTATCAATATTTTTATTGGGCAATTCCGGATAATTTTCTCTAGATAATCCTGGCTTCGAGTTGAATTGAGAAAAGACAATGTTCCAAATTTCGATAAATCTTTCATTTTCTAAATCTAATTCTATGACTTCTTTTCCACGAGAATCATAGGACTCTCCGCGATCAAAATAGATTTCAGTATCTGGGCCACAAGGACCAGGACCAATTTCCCAGAAATTATCTTCTCTTGGAATGATATGAGATTCTTTAATGCCTAAGGATAACCAAACATTTTTAGCTTCAATATCCTCAGGATAATAGGTCATATAAAGCTTATCAACAGGAAAACCGAACCATTTTGGATCCGTTAATAATTCATAGCCCCATTCAATGGCTTCCTTTTTAAAATAGTTCCCGATCGAGAAATTCCCAAGCATTTCAAAAAATGTATGATGTCTCGCTGTCTTTCCGACATTATCGATATCATTGGTACGAATACATTTTTGAACGTTTGTAATTCTTGGGTTCACAGGAGTTTCTGTACCATCAAAGTATTTCTTGAGTGGTGCAACACCTGCATTAATCCATAAAAGCGTTGGATCGTTTTGTGGGACAAGTGAGGCAGATGCTTCAACCTTGTGTTTTTTACTTTCGAAAAAATCAAGCCACATTTCTCTAATTTCTTTTGCTGTCATGTAACGCATAGACAAACCTCCATTTAAATAAAAATAAAACGCCCATAGATTTAACTCTAAGGACGTATGTTATACGCGGTACCACCTTAGTTCTAGAATGATAAACTCTAGCCCTCTTTAGTCGTTAAGGCCGACATACCTTTTGCTCCCAAATAGCTTTCATAAGCTCCACTCTTCGTTCTCACCAACCACGAAGTCTCTGAAATATGAAGTACTTACTACTCATTTTGTTCATAGCGATATAATTTTATCATAAATTGGTATTGAAGTAAAGATGATTAATACTTGTTCTTCTTTAATCTTGGGTAATAGGTTAGGTCAAAATTCCATTCGTCAGCATTCCATAAAAGATTGGATGTAATATATGCCTCTGATCTAAGATTTGCTTGCGTTGTTGATGTTACTGTGCTATCTGCAGTGTTTTGAACTGAAGAACCAGTAGCGCTTGGAGTTATTACAAATCCTGAAATACTTTGAGTATCTAGACGGAAACTACTATTTGAGGTGCCTAAACCGTTGATGTAACCAAAATATCTGAATGCTACGCCAGTTCCTGATGCTTGTGTTCTTGCTTGAACTGTTCCAGTTGCGAAGCTGTAGGAAACTGATCCTGAGTTATTATGACCTACTAACCCTCCAGCGTAAGCTCTTGCCTCGGACTGGTTAGGTCTATTTCCTGTGTTAACTGCTTTAGCCTCAGCTGTTACATTACCAATTGCGTATGTATTTAGGATACTTCCTGCACTCTCGTTTCTACCAACAAGTCCACCAGCATAGCCAAATGCGTTTGCAAATGAATTATTATTAGCTGGAGATGCATTTGAGATGGCACTAATCGTTGAATTCGAATAAGAATTATGAATGTTTCCAGAGTTTGTTCCAGCGATTCCACCAGCAAAAACATAGGTATTTATGGTTTCGTTATTCGATGATGAAGAACGAGTCATTGTTCCAGAAACTGTTCCTGATGAATAACTATAAACAATACTACCTGTATTTTCTCCAGCGATGGCACCTAATCTAAGATCATCGGTTCCAATCCCTGTAGCGCTCTTTGTTAATTGAACAGATGCATTGATTAAACTCACACGACTGATTAAACCGCTATTTCGATAGAATAACCCTGCATAGCTTGTTGTTCCTGTATTTGTATGGGTCAAATTGATATTGATATTTGAAATACTAAATCCATTTCCATGATATTCTCCAGTAAATGCTGAAGAGCTCGTTAATCCGATTGGTGTAAATGCAAGATTATTCCAATTAATATCAGACATTTGAATGTATTTGCCTGATAAAGGATAGGCTATAGTACCGATTTCATTTAATTTGATCATATCGCCTTCGCCATCTTCTGTGACTCCAAAGAAATCGTTTGGCATCCATGTACCAATTTCAAGCACGCCTTCACCTATCGATGACGACCCTTCGACACTAGATGCCCAAAAAGCGTAGGTAACGCCAAAAGAGGCTATGATGAATAGCATGAGTATGGAAATGATTAAATTTTGTTTACGTAAAATACTCATCTTTTCACCTTGCTTTTTATCAAATAAAAAAGTCAAAAAAATTAAGAAGTAATTTTTTCGACAACTGGCTACCATTTAAGGCCCTATAGCTTTGCGTCCCTAAGTTTCCTTAGGTTTGCCTTTTACATAGATTTAATTACCTCTATATTATACCACTTATATGAAATTTAATCAATAAATCCCTATTTAGCAATTATGTGAGAACATCTCATAATGTAGGATGTCTTCTTCCATATAGGGTCCCTTAACGACTTTGAATCCTAAATTCTCATAGTATTCCTTTAAATAGGCTTGTCCTGATATGCGTATTGGATTTCCCTTGATATCATTCATGGACTCAATAATAAGTTTTGTTGCAAGTCCTTTTTTTCTATAGTTTGGATCAGTGACAATTCTTGAAAGTGCGTATTCAGGATATTTAACTCCTGGAAGACATAATCTTAAATAAGCGACGACTATGCCTTTGTCCTTGATCATATAATGAATACTCTTTTGATCCTTAAAGTCTGTATCTGTGTATAAAATTTCTTGCTCCATAACAAAAACCTTAAGTCTTAAATCTAAAATTTGGTAAAGTTCTTCATTTGTTAATTCATCAAATGTCTTTTTTAAGATGTCTAGTTCCATACTTGAACACAAAGGGAGCACCGAGTGCAGCCCAAACTCCTATCATCAGGTATCTAAAGAAATCAAATATTAATGTATCAGGAAAAACTAACTTTAGTCCTTCCTTGATAGCGAGTGCAATCATTAATCCAAAAATAACCTTAACTATTTGAATCCATATCACTGCCTTAACCTGATAGGATACAAATCTTTTTTCTAAATAATATCCTGCTGCAAATCCTACAAAGCCACCTGCTGCAATATATAAATCATGATTTTTAACAAAAAACATTAAGATAATAAAGAGTGGTGCAAGCATTAGGGTATAGATATGTTCATCATCACCCATTTTATCAACGAGCTTGAACGTATAATGTGCGATAACAAATGCTAAAACAGTACCAACAATGACATCACTTAAAAAATGTTGACCCAAATAAACTCTTGAAAGGGGAACTAAAATAAGTAAGGCTATCCCAACATACTTCATCCAAGCGTAACCTGTTTTTTTAGCGCTGTATAATGCAGTGTAACCTAAGACACCTGCAGCTTGAGCATGTCCGCTAGGAAATGCATAGCCTGTGGTATTCCAGTGGGGTTCACTTTGAACGCCTGGATAATAATAGGGTCTTGTTCGCTTAAATATTTCCTTGAAACCGCTATTGACAATTGCACTGACCATGAATGTAAACACAAACTTATGAGCAAATTTTTTATCGATTGTCCAATAGATAATGACTGCGAGTAAAATAAATACATATTGATCGCCTAATTGTGTAATGATGTAGAAAAACCAGTCAAAAACAGGGTTTCTAAGTGTTTGAATCCATTTTACAATTTCTAAATCCATGCGTTCACCTCAGCCTTTATTTCTTTTTCTTCTTCCTTTGAAATCCCGATGAGCTGAAAGCCATCAGGACGAGAAAATTCGTGTTTATCATTAATCAACTGCAATGATTTTAGTTTTGAAATCATGAACTTTCCCATTTGGTATCCGTATTCAACCTTATTTCTAACTGCGTCAGGTTTAAAGTCTAGGATATCATAGGGAATAAAACTAAATAGCTTCTTTGATTCAATATTCACTAAAAGTATATTTTTATCCTCATATTGTTTTGAATTGAAATAACCATCAATGGGTACAGCTATGATTACATCACAGCCTTGTTCTAATAGTGGGTTGACTGGACAGTTGTCCTTGGCACCACCATCGACATATTTGTCATCGTCAATATCAACAGATCCAAATAATACTGGAATTGACGCACTCGCGAGCACTGCACGATGAGGATCCTTATATTCATTTAAATGGAAAACTTCCTTTTCCATTCTATGAATGAGGACTTGCTCGATTCGATGACCCTTATGAATTTTTGATGCTGTTGCGTAGCCTTGAATCTTGCTGGCTCTAATTTCAGATAATGAAATCTCTTTGGATAGCTTATCATATAGTTCCTGTAAGCTGAAAAGTCCTTGTTTATCGAGCTTGAAGCGATCTAAGCCTTGGCCATAAATCTCTGCATTGTCAATACGTTCCCATAGCTCAATCATTTTCTCAAAGGTTAAGTTTGACATCACCATTAGCGTGTTAATCGCGCCTATTGAAGTTCCTGATATGGTCAAGATATTTTTCAAAATGCCTTCATCATGAAGAGCCTTTAATACACCGATTTGGTAGCTCCCTCGAGCTCCACCGCCACCTAAGGCAAGACCAATCTTATGCTTCATAAACTCACCTTTGCTTCATTATTTTTTTCAGTCTCATATTTTGATCCTTTTCTTTTAAGGATTCACGTTTGTCATAATCTTTTTTACCTTTGGCTAAACCAATTTCTAATTTGCATAATCCATCCTTTAAATAAACCTTTAGAGGAATAATGGTTAACCCTTGTTCTCTCGTCTTTGAGAATAATTTAATGATTTCTGATTTATGAAGCAATAGTTTTCTTGGTCTTGTTTCCTCATGATTGAAAATGCTTGAAAAATCATACTTTGCAATATGTAGGTTATTGACATAGACTTCGCCATCCTTAAAGGTCACGAAAGAATCATTGACGGTGACTTTACCCGTTCGAATGGATTTAATTTCACTTCCTAAAAGCTTGATGCCGGCTTCATAGGTTTCCTCGATGAAGTAGTCGTGTCTAGCTTTTTTGTTTTGGGCGATAATTTTCATGTTTATGTACCTTTTTCTGGTTAGCTTTCTTATCGATAATTCCAAAATCCATTTTCTTTGCTGCAAGGTCGACATCGAGAAGCTCAACCTTGACAGGATCACCTAAACGATATTTTTTCCCGCGATTTCCAACGAATGTTAAATTTGTTTCATCATACATGTAGTAATCATCAAGAACTCTTAATGGAACGAATCCTTCAATACCGTTATCTAGCTTAACAAACATGCCTGATGGCATCATTTGTGTAATTACACCCTTAAACTGATTCCCAATTTTGTCAGACATATATTCACAGCTTTTAAGCTTGGCAACGTCACGCTCCATTTGAACTGCTTTTCTTTCCTGATCAGAGGTGTGTTGAGCAACAGCTGGCATGATGGTTTCGAAATGATGCATATCCTTTTTCATGTTTTTGGATTCTCCAATCACCAAGCGGTGAATAATGCGGTGCAAAATGAAATCTGGATATCTTCGAATTGGTGATGTAAAGTGAGAATAAAATCTAGAGCCTAATCCATAATGTGGTGAATTGATTTCACTATATTTCGCCTTTTGCATCGCACGAAGCAAGGTCATATGAACGATATAGCTATATGGAGTATCGCTTGTATTTTTTGTTAGGATTTGTAGTGGCTTTGGATTACCGATTTGTTTCATATTCACCTGAAATCCTAGCTTAGCTACTGTTTGTAGAGCAAGCTTTAACTTATTGACATCAGGCTTTTCGTGAATGCGGTAAATCGATGGTAAATCGGCATGAAACATGTGGAATGCCACAGTTTCATTCGCGATTAGCATGAAGGATTCAATCAGTTCTTCTGCTTCATCTGTTTTTCTTTGATAGACATCTAAAACTCGACCCTTATCATCAACGATAAAGCCTAGTTCACTAGATTCAAATTCGATTTCTCCTCTTTGATGTCTAATTTTCTTTAATTTTAAAGATAATTCATTCATCGTGACTAACATCTTTTCAATCTTTTCGTCATGAAGTGTTTTATTGTTTTTTAAAAATTGATTGACCTCATCATAATTCATTCTGCGATAACTCTTGATAAATGTCTTTTGAATATCATAGGAAACAACCTTCGCATCCATATCCAAAACCATTAAGCATGATAATGTTAGCTTAATTTCATCTGGATTTAAGGAGCATAGGTCATTAGATAGTTTATGGGGTAGCATTGGAATGACTCTATCGGCTAGATAAGAGGATGTGCTTCTCTTATAGGCTTCATCATCAAGCATTGTGCCTTCCTTGACATAATGACTGACATCTGCGATATGAACGCCTAAGTGATACATATCATCTTTAATTGTAAGACTAATCGCATCATCTAAATCCTTTGCATCCTTACCATCAATAGTAATGATTAAATCGTTAGTTAAATCTAGACGTTCCTTTTTTTCTTGTTCCAAATCGATATCGATATCCTTTAGGGAATCGATTAATTCATCGGTAAACTTTGTTGGCCACTGGTATGCATAAACAATCTTTAATGTGTTAATATCTGGGTCATTGGTATGCCCGATTATCTTTTTGACCTTAGCGAATATTTGATATTGCTCAATCGCTTCAACCTCAAGTGTTACAACATGTCCAGGAACAAGTCCTTCAATGTTATCGACTTCAAGTCTTTTATCCAGATAGGTGTCAGATTCAAAAAACAAACCTCTTCCTGTTTTTTTAAGTGTCGCGATAATGATTGTTAACGCTCTTTTAACGATAAAAACAATTTTTGGCTCGACGCCTTCCTTGACAAGTACAATATCATCATGCATAGCATCAGCTAAATATCTTTGATCGATGTAAATATCTTCTAGTTCTTGTCTTAAAAATCCAAAAGTCTTCTTATGATCAAGTCTTCCAATTAAAATATCTGGCTTTAAACTGTAATATGGTTCATCGAACGTCAAATAGGGATACTTTTCTAAATCAATATCTTTAGTAACTTCCTTATTTAATTTTCTTGTTTGTTGATTATAAAACTCTAAATATATATTTTCCATTTGTCAATACCTCATTCATTATTATACCATATAATGAGGTACTTGAAGGGTAAAGAAAAAGCGATATGGTAATCGCTTTTACTTAAACCAAATATCTATTTGAATCGGTTCATTGACTTTCATAAGCTCTTTCTTTTCAATAACGACTCCTGATTGTCTATATTTTTGATCGAGTTGGTGATAGGGTACCTCAAATCCATTAAGTAATACATTACCTACACCATAGTGATAGGTGATTTTAATTATATTTCCCATATAATGATAATCGAGGATAAGCCCATCTAGCTTTTTAGGTAAAACAGGATCAATCACTAAATCTTCTTTATCGATTCGAATTCCTAATACATTGGATATCAACTGATTGATATAAATACCTGGTCCTGATGAATAGAGTCTCCATCCACCCTTGACAAGTATTTCGCCACTTCTTATCTTTTCAAAATCCCTTTTTGCTTCATATCGATCCTTGAACCAAGCATCAGAGCTAGAAAAATATACATTACTTTGTCTGTAATAGGCATTTTTAACGGTGTCTTGAATTAGAATCGGGTTAATCGTAAATAAGCCTTCATAGGCATCATTTGCGTGTCCAATTTTCGCCATTGCTTCGATATATCTAATGTGTGCATGTACATACTGCAATCCGATTTCTCTACCAAAGTTTGCTGCTGTTTCAGCTCTAGTAAAATAGGTTTTCTTACCCCCTTTGTATTCTACAGTCGTATCCATTAGACGAATCCCATCTGGATGCTTAAAGTGCTCGTTGATGATGTTCACGTATGGAGTTATCTTTTTAGGATGTGTTATTTCTGAAATCATCGATCTCGTAAAGGGGAGTAATCGATACTTTAATCCAGTCTTTTCATCTCTTGGGTGTAGTAGATAGGTAATATCCTCATCAAAGACGACAAAGCCTGCTGGAATATCATCAACAATGATATATTTTTCATAATCATGCTTGATAGCATCTGCTAAGGTTTTGAGTTCTTTAGCGAACGCTTCATGATAATCACTTAATTGCATTGAAAGCTCAGATACTGCTTCATATAGAAGAGCAACTGTCCAACCACTCACCATCTTGTTGGTTAAATCATGATTTGCTGGCTGCAGGGTATCATCCCAGTCACCACCACCGTATTTAGGTAGATGTGTATTGGGTATAAAGGATTTTTTAATGGCTGCAAGCTGATAATCTAAATGCTTCATCATCGAATAGGATTCGCTAAATTCGTTTTTTTCAATGGACATAAAGGGAATTTGTTCCGATAAAATGGTAAAGTCATTGGTAGCTTTTAAATAATACGCGAGTGCTCGAAGAGGCCATATGATGATATCCCCATGAGATTCGTGTGCTTGAATTTGGTAATAATTGTCAAACATATACCATTGAGGAAAATCTCCATTATCGATAAATTGATGCTTATAGACCTTAATCAGTATTTCACGAACGATATCGTAGTTTTGAGTTGCTGAAAAAAACTCAATTGGACCCTGACAAACATCTCTGGTCCCCCATGCAGCTCCATTATACTGTTCAAGACCGTGTGGAGATGAATAATGTGTGAGCGCGTTATGTGTATACCAAAATGTGATATCGACTAGTTTATCTAATTCCTTTTGGTAGACTTCATGACTTAAATTAAAGTTTGATGCAAACGATTCAAAATATAGTGTTCCTCTTAGGTCACACATCTCATAATCTAATGGTAGAAAGCTTCTAAATTCTTTTTCGAATGAAGCAAGCGTTTCAATTTGCAAATCTGAAATGGATTGGTAATGCATCAGGAGTAGCCCATGCTGATTTTCGATGCCAAAGGCTTCTTCTTCATTCATCAGTTTAAATGGTTGATTGGATACCATCTTGTATTTTAACTCGGGATATTTAATATAAAACATGGAGTCATGAGGTGCTCTAAAGATGAGTTCATTTTCATTTCTTTCATATTCAATGTCATAGGAGTATTCATTCACACCCATCAAAATTTGATTAGAGATGATGATTTCATAATCTCTACCAGATAATGAATAAAAGCGCAGTGCTTGATGGTTATCATCAATATCAACAAACACTTCAACGACTAAAACATCGTCACTTGTCTTATAGTACCACTTGGTTGTTGCACCACCCATTTCATAATAGCTAGGTAATCCTAAAAGCTGGAATGTATTATAAATTTTGACATATAATCTTGTGCCTGATATCTTATGCAAGTTGAGTGGGTTTCTAAGGTCTCCTAAAAACTTATTGAATGATGTGTTTCCTAAAACAAGATGTGAGTTAAATAGTCCAAACATAAAGTTTGTTGTAGCCATTACATTTTCGCTTACATGTTTAAGGTCTCCATGAATCATTAAGTGTCCATGAGGACGTTCTACTAAGAGTTCTTTTTCCTTTAAGACGACATGGTGATGATTTTCAGTGAAAAAGGATAAATACGTTTCATTTGGTTTTTCAATATGATTCATTTTGGGAAATAAGCCTTCAATCTCTTGGCTCAAAAGATCCTTACCCGATAAAACCTTCGTTGAATCTAAAAGCTTTTTATGCTTATATACAGGATCTAAATTTTTCCATGTAAGAGTTTCCTGAATTGGTTTTAATTGAAATAGATGTGCATTAAGCTCTACATCCTCACAGACATATAAGCCATAGAAGCTTACCTGTAAGATATCCTTACCTAATTCAATTTTTTCGCTTTGTAACGCCATATAACTAAACTCGTATTGATATATTTCTGAGGGTAGAACGGTGTCATATAAAGCGTTTGGAACTCCTGATTCCTTATAGGTCGTATTAAAGAATTGGAAGCCGTCTGTAGAGTATCCGATATTTTTTGTAAATGATCCAAGCTGCAAATATTGTGGTCTTCCTTGATTTTGTCTAGCAGATAGGATATAGCCATTTTCACTCATATTGGATTTGTAGTCAATATATTGGACTGTATAAGGCTCAGAGGATAGCACGCTTGCCTTAGCAGCAATCGCCACATCCTGTCCATAGTAAAGATCAACATAAATAGTTTCTTCTGACTTTAATAAGATATCGAAATTCCATTCAAAATCTTTTACCGATAATAAGACTTGATATTCAATATTTAAAAAGGTTCCATAATATATAGCGTGATCATCAAAAAGCTTAAAGCTGGAAGGACTATTGGAGCCAATCAACTTTGTATACTTCATTTTGCTATCAGATAAGACTCTTAGATAAAGATTCATTAAGGTTCCATCAACAATATTACCCTTGACTAAATTGATCTGATTGTCTTGATAGGTGATATCAAAAATATCTCCTGATTCAAGAAATGAGAACGTTAAACCATTGCCCTTGATTTCCTTGGTGATGATTCTATTTTTTAATATCATAAGCTTACCTCCTTCTTACAAATGAGATCCAAGCATAAAAGATGATCCGAGGATGATCCAACCATAATAGAAAATCTACCCGGTTCAAGAATTTCTAATCCCTCAGCATTTAAATAACTTAAGGAATCCTTTTTAATCTTAAATTCAACAGTTCTTCTTTGATGAGGTGCAAACCATATTTTTTGGAATCCCTTGAGTTCTTTCACTGGTCTTGAAATACTTGCTACATAGTCTCTGATATAAAGCTCTATGGTTTCAAAGCCACCAATTTCACTTTCATTATGAACATCAACAGATACCGTAATTTCTTCATTAAAATACATTTCATTTTTTGATAATACTAGGTTATCGTATCTAAATTTTGAATAGGAAAGACCATAGCCAAAGGGAAATAGAGGAGTATTTAACTCATCTAGGTAATAGCTAACATATTCATTTCGATCGCCTTCTACCTTAGGTCTACCTGTATTAAGATAGTTATAATAGATAGGGATTTGACCTACATGTCTTGGATATGACATCGTAAGCTTACCGCTAGGATTGATTAAACCAGTTAACAAATCAGCAATGGCATCATTTGCCATGCTACCTAAATAGTAAACATCTAAAATAGCGTTGGTAGAAAGAATATTGGATAAATCAAAAGGTCTTCCATGATATAAAACGATGATGGAATCTAGATTTTGTTCCTTAGCAAATTCAATAAATTTTTCTTGATTTCTAGGAATCTTAATATCAACCTTAGAATGAGCCTCTCCACTTTCTCTTTCGTTTTCACCTAATGCAAATATGACTGCGTCAGCTTTTTTAAGGAGCGCTTGTTCTTCATTAGATAATTCATTTATATGATTGACCTCTCTCACTAAGGAAAGGATAATTCCTTGTTCCTCAAGCTTTTCCTTGAGTGTATGATTGAGTTCATTTTTCCCGTGCCATGACCATGGACCGTTTGTATTTTTAGTTTCTGCATAGGGTCCTATTAACGCGTATTTCTTATTTTTACTTAAGGGAAGTACTCCATCATTTTTAAGGAGTACAGCAGATTCTAGGGCTACATTTTTAGATATTTCTAAATGTTTATTCGATCTAATAATCCGCGATTCTTTTTCAACACTCGCACCCTTATATGGATTTTCGAACAATCCAATCTCTTCCTTTAATTTGAGCACTCTCAAAACAGCTTCATCTAAAAGCTCGATACTGACTTCATTATTTTCAATAAGCATTTTTAAGTAGTTGATATAACAAGAGGACGCCATTTCGATATCCAGTCCTGCAATCAAACCTTTTTGTGCTGCTTCACGATCATTTTCTGCATTCCCATGAGGGACAACCTGATGAAGTGAATCATAATCTGTGATGGTTAATCCTTCAAATTTCCATAAATCTCTAAGTACATCTCTTAACAGATGTTTATTAATTGTTGCTGGAATACCATCTATGACATTAAATGATGTCATAATCAGCTTCGCACCAGCATCTATTGCTGCCTTATAGCCCTTCAAATAATAGTTATGAAGACTAAGTCTTGAAACATCGACTGTATTATAATCTCTACCACCCTCTGCAGCACCATATGCTGCAAAATGCTTCACACAGGAGGCGATATTTTCATCTTTACTAATATCACCTTGCTGATAGCCCTTAACCATTTCTTTAGTGAATACTGCATTTAAATAAGGGTCTTCTCCAAATCCTTCAACGACTCTACCCCATCTAGGGTCACGAGTCAAATCTGCCATTGGTGAAAATGTGACATGAATTCCTGCTGATGATGCTTCAATTGCGGATACTCTCGCTGTATCAAAGGCGAGTTTAGGATTCCATGAAGAAGATATTGCAAGTGGTACTGGAAATATAGTCTCATAGCCATGAATAACATCCGCCATAAAAATGAGTGGGATTTGATGGGTACTCTTTCTTAAATACTTTTCTTGTACAGCAATCATTTCAGCTGCATTATGAATACCTAAAACTGAACCTGCAGAAAAAATCTTTTTCTCAGTAAGCCCTAATTCCTTGACGTTCCCAAAAACCTCTACTTCAATATCCTTGATGAAGTGAAAGGGGGAAAGCTGCAATAGCTGTCCTATTTTTTCTTCTATGGTTAATTTTTTTAATAACTTGATGATATCCATCCATATCCCTCTTTTCTAGATGTCGTTCATTTTTTTAGCACGATTCTCTTAGAATCACTGAACCTTTCGGATGTCCGATATTTCTAATTTTATTGTTTTGAAGAATATCTAAGATTGCACCTGCAACCTCTTTACCCCATAAGACGTGGTCGATTCCGATGGTTGTAAGCTTCGGTGTAATATATTCACCTAAATAAATATTATCAAATCCTGCAACTGCGATATCTTCAGGGACTCTGATATTTTCTTCACGTAGTGCCTGCATGAATCCGATTGCAGATTCATCATTTGCACAGTAAATAAATCTTGGTCTATTTTTTTCTTTAGCTAAAGCCTTACCGACAAGGTAGCCACCCTGAATGGTGAAGTCACAATCATAATGCTCATGATGACTTATTTTTTCATCCTTTAATGCAGCAACAAAACCGTCATAACGGTGATTGTTGTTGAATGCGACCTTGGGTCCTGATAGGTATCCAAAGTCCTTATAGCCTTTTTTAATCATGTCCTTGATAAAGCTATAGACAAGTCCTTCATTATCGATTAATGAGGAATAGATGTTTTTTCCGTCTAAATTTCTATCCAGCACGTATAGGGGAAGCCCGTAGTTTGCATAATTGATTAAAACATCATCAGAAAGCTCGTTATCAAAGATAATCGCACCATCAATTTGACGTTCCTTTAGCATATTTGCTGATGACTTTCCTGAGCTTACCACAATGTTGAAGTTGTTTTCCTGAAGCTTTTGTCGAATACCTTCTAAGACATCACTAAAAATCGGGCCAGCAAACCCGTATATAAAGACACCTATAGATCCTGTTCTTTTGGTTTTTAGGTTTCTTGCTATTCCGTTTGGATAGTATTTCAGTGTTTCAGCGGCTTCTAATATCCTTTTTCTCGTATCTGGATGTACATTAGGTAGATTGTTTAGAGCGTAGGATGCAGTTGAAATTGATACTCCTGCTAATTTTGCAACATCTTTGATTGTTGGCATTATTGGTCTCCTTTTATTCTAAGAATACAAGCATAATAAGGTGGAATTTCCATTTTGTTAGTTACTTCTATTGTTGGATTGTTGGTAATCAGCACTTCAAGGATTTTTCCAGGAATTTCAATTTGCATGCTTTGATCATTAAATGAGCCGATGATTAACACGAAATCCTTTTTGTTTTTTCTGTAATATCCAAATAACTCTGGATTATCCTTCATAAAGGGAATGAATTTCCCGTCTAAGAAAACCTGGTTAGACTTTCTAATTTGGAAAAGCTTTTTAAAATAATGATAGACACCATCCGGATTTGATAAATCCTTTTTAACGTTAATTTCTTTGTAATTTGGATTTAAATCAAGCCATGGATTTCCAGTTGAGAATCCTGCGTTTCTTGAGTCATCCCATTGAAATGGAGTTCTTGAATTATCTCTTCCCTTGGCGTAAATAGAAGCCATGATTTCTTCATGTGGTATTCCTTGGTTGGAAAGGATTTGATAAATATTTTTAGTTTCAATATCCTTATATTGATCGATATTATCAAATTTGACTCCAGTCATCCCAATTTCTTCTCCCTGATAAACATAGGGAGTTCCTTGCATGCCATATAATATGGTCGCTAGCATTTTCGAGCTTTCTACTCTGTATGCTAGGTTCCCATATCTTGATACAGCTCTCGGCTGATCGTGATTGGCTAGAAATAGAGAGTTCCACCCATGATTAAACATGGTGGTTTGAAGCTTTTCGAAAACATTTTTAAATTCAATTAAGTCCAGTGGCCTCAAGGCCCATTTGCCCTTGCCTGGTATTTCATCTAGGCTAATATGTGAGAACTGAAAAATCATATCAAGCAATGGATTTTTACCGGAAGTAATTGCTGCTGCGCTTTCTAGGGATAAACCTGGCATTTCACCAACAGTCATGATATCTCTACCCTGAAAGCATTGATCATAAAGCTCTTTTAATCTTTTCTTTAAATGAGGGCCATCTGATAATATTTTTTGATCAATGTCCTTGCCGATTAGATCAATCACATCGAGTCTAAATCCATC
The DNA here is from genome assembly GCA_030656435.1 of Acholeplasmataceae bacterium. Classification (GTDB taxonomy): domain Bacteria; phylum Bacillota_I; class Bacilli_A; order Acholeplasmatales; family Acholeplasmataceae; genus Peloplasma. The sequence continues at coordinate 27,648 of JAUSOA010000283.1, forward strand.
AATTCCCATATCTAACCAAAAATTAACGATTGCATATATTTTTTCTCTAAGCTTAGGATTGTCCCAATTCAAGTCGGGTTGCTTCTTGGAAAACAAATGAAAGTAGTAGGAATCGGTATGCTCGTCATATTCCCATGCAGACCCTCCAAATACAGACCCTATTTCTGATGGTTGATCTCTCCAAACATAGAAGTCACGGTAGGGATTATCATTTGATTTCTTGGATTCAAGAAACCAGTGATGCTCATCTGATGTATGATTAATAACTAAGTCCATAATCAGTCTCATTCCCATTTGATGGGTTTTTTCAATTAAATTCTTCATATCTTCCATGGTTCCAAAGATTTTATCGATAGCTAGATAGTTTTTAATATCGTAGCCGTTATCATCCATCGGAGACTCATAAACAGGAGAAAGCCATATAACATCAACACCTAGATTTTTTAGATAATCTAGCTTGGATTGAATACCAGATAAATCACCAATTCCATCACCATTCGAATCCATAAAGGATAGTGGATAGATTTGGTAGACAACGGCATTTTTCCACCATTTTACTTCTTTTTCCATCCTAAAACCTCCATACCCTCGATAATGATTTTGTGACTCATAAAGGCATCATGGACATCCCCATATAAATAGGCATTGACCATTAGCATCTCTAGACCCTTATTGATCGAAAAATATCTTTTAGATATCCAAGGCGTGCTTCCCTCGAAATTAAATGCGTCATAGAATCCATATTTACCCCACAAACCATCAATCTTTTTCATTTCTAAAATGGAATCCATTACTATTTCTGGAGTAAAGATGATGGAACCGATGGGGCCAAATGGTGCAATAGTTCCATCAGTATCTAGACGGTTCATCGTGTTAGGTAAACCTCCATAAACGCGGTAACCAACAGGAGTATCGGATGCGGAAAATCCGAAAAAATACTTAGAAAGTGTTTTAAATTGATGC
>JAUSOA010000284.1 GCA_030656435.1 Acholeplasmataceae bacterium
TCGCTTGATCAGTCACTTAGAAATACTTAAAATCCGCCATTTTCCACCAGGATGGATTTCAACTCCCCATACAAAAATACCACCTAGAGCTATCCTCTAAGTGGTTTTCTTTTTATACAGTGTTAATATTTGACCTTTACATTATTCCTTTATACTCAATGTTATAAAAAAGAGAAAACATAAACAAAAAACGGCTTAATTAAGCCGTTTTATCTATAAAAAATTGGTGGAGATGAGGGGATTTGAACCCCTGTGCAAAACACTTTCTAAAGTACTTTCTACATGTTTATTCCATTTATGAATTCATACTATAATCGAAATGAACAAATGACTATAATACTACCCTATAGAGTTCTTTTATTGATATAGGAATTTCAATAAGTATAACTTACTAATTTTGGGCCGCATTAGAACCGTAAGTAAATTCAAATTTGGCTCGCACCTTTTCTTAGGCAGCGAATTGTAAAGATTGGTTTCCGGTTATTATAACCTCGGCTTTTTTACATGAGCGACCATGACATGCTTATACTTTAGTCCATGCCGTGACGAATCCAGAACATCCCCAGCGCATATATCTTACATCAAACAATAATTATTGTAAAGACTTTTCCTTATTTTAACATAAATAGAAGTGGTATAATAACATCAAAGAAAAGGTGATACTATGAAAAAGATGATAGTTGCTATTATTGGTTACGGAATGTCTGGGAAATATTTCCATATACCTCCACTTTATACCCATCAAAACTATACAGTAAAATATGTGATGACCACAAATCAAAGTCGGATAGCTGAGTTGAATAAAGAGTTTAACCCCATTCAAATCATTTCTAATTATGAGACTGCACTTCTCGATCAAGAAGTCGATTTAATTGTTATTGCTACATCAAATGATGTACATTATAGCTATACCAAGCTTGCTTTAGAGCACTTCAAGCATGTGGTTGTTGAAAAGCCATTTGTAGAGACCTATAAAGATGCATTAGAACTATATCAGCTAGCCTCAAAAAATAAGCGAATTTTAAGAGTATTTCATAATAGAAGATATGACGGAGATATATTAACAATCAAAGAACTCATGAAAACTCATGATTTTGGTAATCTGGTTATGTTTAAATCAAGATTCGATACCTATGACCCTATCGTTAACAATGCATGGCGAGATCAAAACACATTGATGGCAGGTGTATTCTACGATCTTGCTCCTCATTTGGTTCATCATGCAATTGAGCTTTTTGGATTACCAGAAAAAATTTCTTGTTCACTCTTTTTAGATCGAAAGGATGCACTCGTTGACGATCACTTTGAAATGACTCTATTCTATAATCATTTCTCCTGTTTTTTAGGGGCAGATAAACTGAGTAGAAACCCAGGACCAAGATTTGAACTCGTTGGAACAAAGGCTAGCTATGCAAAATATGGCTTTGATCAACCGGATTGCGTTCATTTTAAAACAAATGAACACTATCAACAATCAGGATTGAAAAGCATATTATCATTAACTCCGAGTGATCATCATGATATTCCAATTCGTCTAGGGACTCATTATGAATTCTACGACAAACTTTTTAGAGATATTGAAATGGAAATATCCTTTGATGAGGATAAAAATTACGCTTTAGATGTTATTTATATCATGGAACAAGCCTTAATATCCAATGCTCTAGAAAAAACAATACCAATCCTTAAAATTGAACGATAAGTTACACATAGGCAGTATCTAAATACATAATAAAAGTGCTATAATAATAAAAACATAAGGGGGTCCACTATGATTAAAGGCATCATATTTGATATGGACGGAACAATACTCAATACACTTGAAGATATCAAAATCAGCGTCAATCATGCACTAAAAATAAAAAATCTTCCTGAAAAGACTGATGAGGATATTAGATTCGCTGTTGGAAATGGAGCATTTAAACTGATTGAGCGAGTCACTCCAAAATCTTATACATTAGATGAGATTAAGGAAGTATTTCAAATCTATCAAGCACACTACGATCAAAATAGCTCAAACCACACAGGACCCTATCCGGGAATTCTAGAATTATTAAAAGCCTTAAAGAAACAAAAAATTAAGCTTGCGGTATGCTCAAACAAATTTGAGCATATTGTCGAGGAATTAAATGTCAAGATGTTTTTAAATCTATTTGATGCATCTGTTGGCGAGGTTAAAGGGATTCCTATAAAACCTGCACCAGATATGGTTTATAAGGCACTAGATATCCTTGGTTTAACTAAAGAAGAGGTTTTATATGTTGGTGATTCAGAAGTGGATATGGATACTGCATCCAACGCACTTGTCAAAAGTGTTGGTGTAACTTGGGGTTATCGAAAAGAATCACTTTTAAGAGAGCATAACGCAGATTATATTATTCATCACCCAAATCAATTATTAGAAATAATCAAAGGGGAAAACAAGGCATGAGCATGATTAAATTAGAAAATGTATCGAAATATTATAAGAGTGAAGAAACCGTATCGGTAGGGATGAAAAAGGTTAACCTTGAATTTGATCTCGGTGAATTTGTTGCTGTTACTGGTGAATCTGGTTCAGGTAAATCCACCCTACTCAATGTGATTAGTGGACTTGATGGCTATGAAGATGGTGAGCTTTACTTATTTGGTGAGGAGACCTCGCATTATACAATTTCAGACTGGGAAAAATATCGCGGAACCAATATTGGTTTCGTATTTCAAAACTATAATATCATTGATTCATTTACAGTACTTCAAAATGTACTCCTAGCACTTGAGGTTCAAGGCTATGATCCAAAAACTAGAAAACAAAGAGCATTAGACTTAATCGATAAGGTTGGCTTGACAAGCCATAAAAATCATAAAGCTTCAAAATTATCAGGTGGACAAAAACAAAGAACAGTCATTGCTAGAGCACTTGCTAAAGACTGTCCTATTATTGTTGCTGACGAACCAACAGGTAACCTAGATTCTCAATCAGGAGCTCAGGTCTTAAAGGTATTACATGATATTTCAAAGGACAAATTAATCATTGTTGTTACGCACGATTATGATCAAATCAAGGAATTTGCAACACGTAAGATTAAGATGCACGATGGTGAAGTCGTTGAAGATAAGAAATATAAGAAAATAGAAAATGTAAAGGAATACGTTGCGCCTGTTCCTCAAAAAATGAGTATTGCAACTTTGATTCGCTTTACCTTAAGATCTTTATTTTCCACGCCTAAAAGATTAGTATTTTTAACACTCATGCAGATGATTGTAATGGTTGCATTTACGCTTTCTTATTCATGGCGCGAAGGTCAAATCAGAGACATCAATGTTCAACAATCCAGTCGTTTCCCAAACGTTCCAGAAACTAGACTTTTAGTTGAGAGAAGAGATGGAGTCGATTTTGATGCTGACGATATCGAATACTTCGAAAATATTCGCTTTGTAACAAGAGTTTATGAGCATGGATTATCATTTTATAATAGTCTTCGCCTATTTATTTTTACAAATGATAGCATCTATAATACGGGAACTGAAATCTATTATAATTCATGGAGTTTTGCTACAGGTACAGATGCAGCAGCGACACTATCAAGTCTTGATATTGATGGTACACTTCCTGTTGCTGCAAATGAAATTGTAGTAGGGGATAGCTGGATAAACTATAAAATTGGCGATGAAGTCTACATAGGAACTTCATCAAGATATACAAATCCTAATGTCAATGAAGATTTTGTGGGCAAATTTAAAATTACAGGAATCGATAAGTCGAAAAAGCATATTATCTATTTTTCAGATGCTTTTCTAGAAAATCCCAATCTTGAACGATACACAATCAATGGCCAAGCGAAACAAGAATTAATAGAACAAGTTTATTGGGGTGTAACATTTCCCTATGATAGTCAAGAGTTTTACCTAAATAAAGAAATAACCAATCAAATTGGAATCTCTATTTTATTTAATTCTCAAGCATCTGGAACTGCAGAATTGCTTGAGATTAAGGATATAGCATTTACAAGACATTTTTATAATCCGAATACCTATCAAGGCTTTCCACTGACGATTACTGTTCCTAACGTCAGCATCTATAAAATAGGAACTGACACATCATTTTATGCAGCGATGTCAAGTGACTTAGAAACCTATTTAGTCAACTATGTTTTAAATCATTTCGAGCACTTTTATAAGGTAGAAAATAGAAGGGTTTTATCATTATCTGTTAAGGGAATTAATGATGGAAATAAAACAATAAATGCAGTAGATCAAAATACCTACCGTATCATTTATCCTGCAAATATCCCAAATCCAGGTGCAGGTATTCTATCCTTTGTTTTAGGGTTGTTTACAGGAATTTTCATCATCTTATTTGGACTCCTTCTCTATTCAATCGTGCATGCAGTATCTAAAAATATTATGAAATCAAGGAAAAAGGATTTTGCAATCTTCAGGTCGATTGGAACCAATAGGGTAACACTCGCTCGACTTGTCGTTCTCGAGCAGGTTTTCATCGCTGGAATGAGTGCTTTATTAATGTTTGCTGTACTCTTTGTTTTAAGCAATTATGTAGCAAGCATTTACTCCATTATTCAGTATATGGAAATCATCGATTATATCGTATTAATTATTATATTCCTACTCTTCGGTGCATGGCTAGGCTTAAGATTTAATAAGAAGATATTCAGACAATCCGTTATTGAGTCGATTGTCTCAAGTAGGGAGGAATAATCATGATTAAAGTCAAAGGATTAAATAAGTATTTCTTCAGAGGGAAGCGTAACGAAATCCATGTTTTAAATGACATGACACTTGATTTTCCTGATAAAGGCTTAGTTGTACTCCTTGGTGCCTCAGGGTCCGGGAAAACGACTCTTTTAAACGTTATAGGTGGACTAGACAGTGTGCAACAAGGCTCGATTGAATTCGATAATCATGTAATCAACAGATATCAGTCATCAACTTGGGATAAGATTCGAAATGAGTCGATTGGCTACATTTTCCAAAACTATAATTTATTACCTCAATTGAGTGTTTATGACAATATCGCACTCGTATTAAAGATGATCGGAATCAATGATCCAGCAATCGTAGAAAATAGAGTGAACTATATTTTAAATGCTGTCAATATGTATCCATATAGAAAGAAAAAGTCAACTCAACTTTCTGGAGGACAGCAACAAAGAGTCGCGATAGCAAGAGCATTAGTCAAAAATCCTAGAGTCATCATCGCTGATGAACCTACAGGTAATCTAGACTCTAAGAATACCTTAGATATTATGAATATCATTAAAGAGATTTCTAAGGAAAAGCTTGTCGTCCTAGTGACTCATGAAAGAGATATTGCAAGTATTTATGGCGATAGAATTATTGAACTCAAGGATGGAAAGGTCATTAATGACTATCTAAATGAATCCAATCATGAGCATACAGTTACTGACGAAAATGTTATTTATTTAAAGGATTTAGCAAATCTAAGTACTGTTTTTGATGACCATGTCAGTGTGTCATTATATAATGATTCCAAACAAACAGTAGAGCCTGTAAAAATTAGATTAATCGTTAAAAATAGAACGCTTTATTTAGATGTTGATTCTTCCATTCAAAAGGTTAAGCTTTTAGATCAATCCTCAAACCTTGTTATAAAAGATGAACATTATGTCAAGAAGAATAAAGAAGAATTGTTAGAAACTTCGTTCAAGTCAGAAGCACTTGACAATAAAGATGTTCAAAGACAGTTCAAGACGATAGTTTCAATTAAACAAGTCGTCATGCTCGCGATTCAAAAGATTATATACTCCTCTCGAAAAGGGAAGTTAATGCTATTTGCTTTTATACTATCAGGAGCAGTGATTGGTGTAGTTGTTGCGATGGCAGCTGCTACCATCATTCCAGACTATTCCTATTTAAACTATGAAGCCGATTATATTCGTGTTCAAGATACAAATTACACAAATAAGACGAGCTATCCAAAAATGTTAAGCTATGGTGCTGATGATTCGAATTATTATGTCAACACACTTGGAGAAATTGTCATCGAGATATTAGACCCATTAAATGAAAATGAAGCCATGCTCAATTTTGGAGGAAGACTGGATCTTATTGATCATGCCAGTAGAAATCGCCTTATTAAAGGTAGAATGGCTGTTGCAGATGATGAAATCATGATTACCTCAAGACTTGCTGATGAAATTGTCGATACCAAAGGACCAGAATATGGAATTTGGAGCTATAGTCATCTATTACTAGAGCAGTTTTCAGTCAATGGTAGGGTAGTTAAGGTAACAGGAGTACTAAAGAGTGATATTAAGCTAATCTATGCAAGTCGAGCATTCACAAACTTACATAAAATGGGTATGGTCAATCATGATGGACAGGGAGTTTACTATACAAATACCTTATACCTAGGAAGTAATACAATTACTCACGGTACATTACCTACTGGAAATCAAGTTGTTATATCTTCAGCATATCATCAATTCCTATATGGTGGGGCACCTGATAATGCTTGGCCAAAAACAATTCATGATGGCATTGTTGTAAGTGGTGTATTTACCGATACTAATTATATATTTATTACAAGTGATTCGATCGTGGAGCGTACAAGATTCAATTCTTCATTTAATTACTATGTACTTGCAAGTAATCAAGAAGAAGTGATTCAAAAGATGACTGATGATAATCTAACTGCAATTTCTGAAAGAATATATTTAAAAAATGTATTCAATCAACAAATGGTTGCAACTCGAGTTTCAACATCGATTGTGACATTGTTTGTCATCGGATTTACCTTAATTGGATTCTATTTCATTATGCATTCTTCAATGGTTTCAAGAATTTATGAAATTTCGGTTTACCGAGCACTCGGTATGAAAAAAAGCGAGATATTCTTATCATTTTTGGTGGAAATATTGATTTTATCAACAATTTCATCAGCAATTGGCTTTATTTTATCCTCAGTGGCCATGTTCCAAGCTTCTCAATCGTTTATTGGAACATTTAGATTGTTTATCGTCAATCCATTAACGATTTTTGTAGGGGTACTCATTGTCTATGGAGTCAATGTTTTAGGTGGTATGTATCCAATCTTCTTACTGCTTAGAAAAACTCCAGCACAAATCCTTTCACAATACGATATTTAATAAATAAAAAGCCAACTTGGCTTTTTTTGTTACATCCATTTTGTTACATCTTC
>JAUSOA010000286.1 GCA_030656435.1 Acholeplasmataceae bacterium
ATGCATTACCAAGCATATACACATTATTCATCCCCGTTGTTTTACTTTGGGTAGGTTGGTATTTTCAAAACAAAGGCTTTTTACTTTCAGCATCGATTTTCTTAAGTGTTGTCCTTACTATGTTTTGGGATAAATCAGCTGGTGTTTTAAATGGTGATATTCATGTAATATCTGCCTATGCTCCAGGAGTAAAAACTGTATTCGTTTTAGGTTCAATGCTAATCATCGGTACATTTGTTATGGGGTATTTCATCTACATCAAATCTGATTTAGATAAGGAAAAAGTTTCAGTCGAATAATATAAACAAAAGGAACTCGCTGAGTTCCTTTTTTTATGTTTAATGCGTGTGTTGTATTTCTTTTTTTATTTCATCAAAATAGCGTCTGAGTGCACTTTGATAGTCACAATGTTCACCTTGAGGACAATCAACGCACATAATCAATTCTCTAAGTTTTCTAGGAATGAATACGCGAATCTCTTCGTCATTATAACCTACTTGCATCTTGTCGCCATCAATCATGATGGGTCTTTTTAAGACACTTGGATTGTTGATAATGAACTTTTTAAGTTCACTAATTTTCATATCTTCAACATCTAGGGATTCTTCTTTAAAAATCTTAGATCTTGTTGAGATAATATCTTCAAATCCGTTTTCAGCGTTTTCAAGCATGCGATCGATATCCGCTTCTGTGATACGCTGGTTGAATAGGTTTTTTTCTTCATAAGGTATCTTATGATCATCAAGCCACTTTTTCGCTTTCCGACAAGACGAACAACTTGGGGTTGTAAAAATAGTAATCATTGTCTTCCTCCTTTAGAGATAGGTTTTAGCCTACAGCACTTTGTGTTCTTGCATGGGTTGCCCCGTTGCTTAATTATATAATTATTTATAGTTTTTTTCAACCTGTGTAAACGTTTTCCCTATCATTTTACACATTTAATACTCAGAGTTAGCAAATTGGTCTGGGTATGCGTTATAATAGAGTAAACTCAATCAGAAAGGAATTATGAAAATGTCAACTTGGGACTTATCAACTTTTTATCCAAATTTAGAGGCTTGGGATGTGGATTTAATTCATATGTCTGAGCATATTGATCATCTAGCAACATTTCAAGGTAAGCTTGGTGATTTAGCTGGATTCAATTTATTTCTTGAATCCGAGGAAACTGCATTAAAACTTTTATATAGACTTTATGCATATATCCACTTAAATAGTGATTTGAATTTAAAGGATCAGGTCAAATCATCTAAAAATCAGCAAATGATGTTAACTTTATCTAAGCTTCAACAAAAAACTTCGTTTGCAAAACCAGAAATGATTGCTTTAGGCGAAGAAAAGGTCATGGGTTTTATTGAATCTAGTGATTTTCTAAAGACTTATCGATTTGAAATGAAAAAACTTTTCATGCAACAAAAGCACGTACTCTCAGGAGATCAAGAAAGCTTATTATCAAATTTTGGTCCGATTCGAAGCATTCCGGCATCGATGTATCAAGCACTAGCTATCGTAGACCGTGAAGATGAAAAGGTGAAGTTATCCGATGGTAAGGAAGTCTTAGTGACTCAATCAAACTTTCGCTCACTTCTTCCTGAAGTTCCTACAGCAGATGACAGACGTATCGTTTTTGAATCCGCATTTAAAAGATATAAGGACAATAAAGCTGCTTTTGCAAGCACCTATAACCTTGTACTTCAACAACTAGCAGCAAATTATAAGTCAAGAAATTATTCTTCTTCTCTAGAAGCTGCTCTTGATGTAAATAATATTCCAACTTCTGTGTTTCACAATTTAAAGGATGTTGCTTATGAAAATACTGGACCTATTAAAAGATATATTGCTTTAAGAAAGAAGCATTTAGGTCTTGAAAAATATCATACCTATGATCGTTTTATGAAGCTTGCAAAAGATGATACCAAATATCCTTTTGAAACTGCAAGGAATTTATTCTTTGAAGCAATTAGTCATATGAGTGATGAGTTTACTTCTCATCAAAAGGAAGCCCTTAGAGATGGATTTGTCGATGCATATCCAACTGAAGGTAAGAGAACTGGTGCATACTCATCAGGCTTTTATGGATTTCACCCTTATATCCTACTCAATCATGATGATACATTAGATGCAGTATTCACGCTTGCACATGAAGCAGGGCATAGTGCACACACCATTTTCTCGAATGAAAATCAACCAATGCCTACATCAGATTATACAATTTTTGTTGCAGAAATCGCTTCAACATTTAATGAACATATTTTACTAGATCATCTTCTGAAAAAGGCTACAACTAAAAATCAAAAGATTGATTTGTTAGAAAAAGCGATTGATGGTATTATGGCAACCTTCTATAGACAAACATTATTTGCTACCTACGAGTATGAAGCAAATCAACTCGTTGAAAAGGGTATTCCGATTACTGAACAATTCTTATCTAAAATAATGATTGATCTCTATAAGCATTATTATGACCTAGATATTACTGAGGAAAATGGAAAACAATATGTTTGGGCTTATATCCCTCACCTTTTCTACACTCCATTTTATGTCTATCAATATTCAACATCCTATAGTGCTTCACTAAAAATTTATGATAACGTCAAAACAAATCAACCGATGGCTATGGAAAACTTTATCGGTCTTCTAAAATCAGGTGGTAGTGACTTCCCTGTGAACCAAGCAGCAAAAGCTGGTGCTGATTTAACCAACAAGGAAACCTTTATGGCCGTTATCAAGAGATTTAACAGTCTAATCAATCAACTCGAGAAAGTGCTTGAAGAAAAATAATAATTGATGTATAATGAATTTGCAATGATAAGAAATAGTAGCATCTAAAAAGAATGAACAAGAGAGCTGGGAGGGTGGAAACCAGTCATTATAATGGATGTGAATGGGATCTTGGAGCACATAGTAAATCGGCTATAACGATATCGAGGGCTAGGGTATTCACTCTAGAACTAAGGTGGCACCGCGTAACATTTACGTCCTTAGATTTATATCTAGGGACGTTTTTTTATTTAAAAGGAGGACATATATATGTCAACAAAAACATTGGAAAAACCTAAAACGAAAGTTTCACTTCAAAGTGGTAAAACACCAGTAAAGCAGGAACCTGTGAAAACACCAGCCAAATTAACTTTGGTATCTGGTATTCAACCAACAGGAAAGCTCACTTTGGGAAATTATATCGGAGCTTTAAGACAGTTTGTTAAGCTTCAAGATGAATTAGAGGATACTGAACTCTTCATTTTTATTGCTGACCTCCACGCAATCACTACCCCTCAGGATCGAGTAGAACTTAGAAAAAGCATTCGAAATGTCGCAGCCCTTTATATCGCATGTGGCTTAGATCCTGAAAAGGTCAATCTCTTTATACAATCTGAGATTTTAGAACATTCTGTTTTAGGGTATATTATGGAATCGACTGCCTATGTTGGAGAAATGGAAAGAATGACTCAGTATAAGGATAAAAAGGGTAAACAAACAGAAGGAATTAGAACCTCACTTTTAACATATCCTGCATTGATGGCTGCTGATATTTTATTATATGATGCAAACATTGTACCAATTGGTGATGACCAGAAGCAACATCTTGAACTAACTAGAAATCTTGCTGAAAGATTTAATAATTTTTACGGGGAAACTTTTGTTGTCCCACAAGGGTTCTTCCCAAAGACTGGTGCTAGAATCATGAGCTTAACAGATCCTACAAAGAAAATGAGTAAATCCGATGAGAATCCAAAATCCTATATTAATCTCTTAGATGATTTGGGACTAATCCGCAATAAAATTAAGAGTGCAGTTACTGATTCTGATACAGCTATTAAATTTGAACCTAAGAAAAAACCAGGAATTTCTAATCTTTTGACAATTTACTCATCCTTAACTGATTTATCAATTAAAGATATTGAAGATGCCTATAAGGATTCAAATTACGCAACCTTCAAGGCAGAGCTTGCAGAAATAGTTGTGGATGTGATTAGACCGATTCAACAGGAATATTTTAGAATCATTAATGATTCAAAACTCG
>JAUSOA010000005.1 GCA_030656435.1 Acholeplasmataceae bacterium
AAGTCTATTTTGATAATCTAATCTTGCATTCACAGTATGTGGCTCCATCATCGAATGCGCTTGAGCTTGGGTATAAAATGATTCTTTGACGATGACGTCACAAGATTCTAATGTTTTTTCAACATCTCCGATATGCATATGATAGGATGCAGCAATGTTCTTTTTTGGATCATATCCGATTGGAAACATTTCATGTATTCCATCCTCAGGATGTATAACTATCTGATTATCCATTGCTTTTTCGAAATCAAGCACTGGTTCATAAACCTCATATTCAACCTTGATTAATTTTAGTGCCTTATCTGCAATCTTTTCAGTTGTTGCAGCGACACATGCGACCTCATCACCAACATATCTTACATATTCATCTAATATGAATTTATCATGAGGTGATGGCTCTGGATAACCTTGACCAGCTCTAGTATAAGATTTTTTAGGAACGTCTTGATGAGTAAGAATGATTTCCACACCTTCAAGTGCTAATGCAGCACTTGTATCAATAGATAGTATTTTAGCGAATGCGTGTGGACTTCTTAGTATTTTAACAATCAATGAGTTGGGTTCTGCTAAATCATCAGAAAAAGCAGGTCTTCCCATCATAATTCCTTTTCCATCAATTGATGGTGTTTTGTGGTTTACGATTTTCATAATGTATCCCCCAAATATTTTTTGATTGCTAAAAACTGTGCTTGATAGCCTGAGCATCGACACAAATTTCCAACAACATATTTTTTAATTTCTTCATCACTTGGATTTTTCAATTCTTTTTTCATTGCATAAATGGTGAGTGCAAGTCCCGTGTTACAAAAGCCACATTGATCTGCACCTTCATCTCCAAAATAAGTGCTAATCATATCAACTTCCTTTTGAATACCCTCTACAGTTGTAATATGTCTTTCTGCAAGTAAGACTGTTAATATGGAACAAGAAAGGATTGGCTTTCCATCTAAAAGCACTGTGCAAACTCCACAAGTGGATTGATTACAGCCTTTTTTAACAGATGTGATATGATGATTTCTTAACGTGTCTAATAAATATTCATCTGGAGCAACTTCAAATGTTTTGGCTTTATTATTTAAGAATAATTTAACTTTCATGATAAAACCTCCTTCAAGCCACGTTTGACATAGACCTTAGCAAGCTCTCTACGATAGGATTCATCAGCTGCTTCGTTAGAACCAAAGCGAACATGTTTTTGCACAAGTTCAACTGCGAAATCTATATCAGAATCCTTGACAGCATCTAACTGATTTAAATAATCCATTGCTTCATGTGCTAGGGTTCCCACTCCAGGTCTCGAGCCTAAAGATATTCTAAAGCCATGAATGCCTTTATAAATTGCAATATTTAAAATTGAAAAATCTAGAACTGTATTTCCGACCTTTTTGAAATAGCCTTTTCCATTTTCTTTTTCAATCACAATTTTTGTTAGAATCTTGGTGAGCTTGCCCTTAGACTTCAGGTATTCCTCTAAGGTCATTTCACCTTCGGGGTAAAAAATGAGTTTGATATTGAGGGTAAGTAAGGGTGTGATGATATCGGAGAAGGGGAATTTCCCGATAATACTTCCCCCAATCGATGCAAGATTACGAAAACCAACACCCATGATGAGTCCAGCAGCTTCGCTAATATAGCCCTTACCTAATGATTGAATCGATGGATTCACCTCGAAATCACGTAAGGTTACTAAAGAACCAATCTCGATATGATGTTCTTTTTCTTCAATTAGGTTTAGAGATAGACCAGATAAATCAACCATAGTTTCATGATCGGAGGTACTCATCTTAAGCCATGCACCTCCCCCTGCAATAATATTCGAGGAGTGTTCATTGAGTTTTTGGTATGCCTCTTCAAGTGTAGTTGCCTTACAATAGTTTTTAATGTCCACTTTGTTCACCTTCCTTTTTATGAATCAATTTCTTAAAATCTCTAATCGTGTCAATATCGGTTAATATGTAATCATCCATTACTTCAATAAATTCTATGTCATAACGATTGCGAAAGGCTTTTAAGTTTGAGCTTACAGCCTCTTTTTTTAAATCATTTAAAAGTTCTTTCTTCATAAACAGTGGATGTCCACCTTTCCCAGCAAATGATGGAACTCTTATTATTTTGGTTCCTGATAAAAGCATTTGATAAGTGCTTGACTTGATAAACGGACAATCTCCTGGTAAAACAAAAAAGTCCTCGCTTAAAGCGCTGACTCCTGTAAGTACAGATGAAAACATTCCCATCTCATAGTTTCTATTTTTTAAACATGTTACTCTTGGATACCCACTTAGTAATTCACTTATTTCATCATGATAATGACCGGTCACAACAAAAATCTGGCTGACAAATGGAATCATGCCATCAATTGCATGCAAGATTAAGGGTTTTTTGTCAAACATTAGTAGCATCTTGTTTTGCTTTGCACGGGCTGAGTAGCCACCTGCTAAGATGAGACCTTGTGTCATATGAACACCTCAAGCTATATGTTAAAATAAACGATATCCCACGTATTATTTGCCTGATCCTATATTCATGTATGAAATTATCTATTTTTTTGCGATTATCTTACTATTAGCATAGCATTATTTATAAAAATAAACAACACTTTATCTTAAAGTGATGTTTGTTTTGTATCATTTTATGAACTTCGGTATCTGATTGAACTTAAGTATGTTTGGTATTGATTCTTGACATTACAAGTTCTGCAACCTGATGGGTAGAAAATTCTTTTATTTCATCAAAATGAATAAGTTTCATTAGCGTTAGCTTGCGTCTACTTCTCTTAAATGGCGCTCTTTTTCTTAATAAATCATTTCCTTCATATCGCACAACCAAAATGTTAGCAGCAGCCTTTAGTGCAAGCTTAAAAGCTCCAGGCTTCATCGTTTTTACTTCTTGATCCAATCTGTTTCCAATGTTTCCTTCTGGAAATACTAGAATTGCATGACCATTTTTAACAGTATTGACTGCCTTATCTAGTTCAACTGCTGTTTCTCTATGATTTGAACGATCAATTGGAAAAACATTATAGGCCTTTAGCCACAAGCTGATGAAGGGTAGCCTCATTACAGACTTCTTTGGAGTAAGTGTTACCGGTCTTGGAAGCACCTCTAAAAGTGCAAATGCATCAGTATATGATTTGTGGTTTGCATATATAACTAAAGGTCCATCCTTCGGAAGGTTTTCAAGTCCCTCGACCTTAACTTTTAGATTGAGAATGAAATGATTCAAGAAATAGGCCATACTTCTCATCATGTATGACTTGTATGGATGATTTGAAGGTAGTAGATAAATAAACGGTAAATTGAGAAAATAAAATAAAAGCATGGTCAAAAAAGAAAGTGGTAATGCGATGAGAAACCATAGAATTAAAAAGTAATAATTCGTTATGGATGTAAAGTAAACTGTATAAAATACAAGACCGAAAATAAAGATTAAAGTAGCCATATACACCTCATGCTTTTCCTTGTATTATATACGATAATAAAACGAAATGCTACATTTAAATCTTACAAATTTTTGTATACATTTTTCTATATGTTTAGTTTTATTAAACTATCCACGAAAAAAGATGAAAAGAAAAACAGCAATTGCTTGCTGTTTATATTTTTTTACTTAACTACTATTGCAACATACGCAAACATCATTGGTCCTGTATGAATTCCTAATACTGGTGTAAGTGCTGAAATGGTTAATGTTCTCACATCTAAAGCCTTTGACAGCATGCTTCCAAGCTGTTCAGCTTTTTCCTTATCATCACCATAATGAATGGTTAAATCAATCTTTTTACCTTCAAACTTCTTCACCATTAATTCTTTCATGGAAAGCAATGATCTTTGTAATCCAAACGCCTTCGATAAAGTGATATAGACGCCTTCATCATTGACTGTAATTACAGGCTTAATGTGAAGAATATCTCCGATGGTGCCTTCAACTTTTCCAATTCTTCCACCTCTTTTTAAATACTTCAAGGTGTTGATTGTATAAATTGCTAATGAGTCATTAAAGCGTTGTTCCTTTAATTTTTCAACGATGTCCTTTGGTGAAACACCCTTTTTAACTAGCTCGAGTGCTTGTTCTACAAGATAACCTTGTCCACCACCTAAAGTCTTGGTGTCGAAATGGGTAATTTTTAATCCCTTAACATCTTCTAATGCAATTCTAAACGCGTTGAATGTTCCTGATAGTCCAGATGAAATATTGATAACCATTGCATCTGTATATCCATCCTTCTTGATTTCGTCTAATACCTTTGTTAAGTCTTCCATGTTAGGTAAACTGGTTGTAATGGTCTTTTCATCTAGTTGTGCGTAAACTTCTTCTGCAGAAATTTCCACTTGGTCGCGAAAGCTTTTACCATCCACTAAAATCATTAGAGGAATGACAAATAGATTCGCATGCTTCTTAATAAACTCTTTTGCTAAATTTGCTCCTGAATCGGTAATGATTGCAATTTTCATTTCTAAATTCTCCTTATTTATTATATTCGTTTATGGAATATGTCATTTGAGTGACATGGGTATGTGTTTATAAGTTTCATAATTATTTCAATCTACATAAAAAGATTATCATAAGATAACTCTATAGTCAACTTTATGGATTACATCGAACTCTATTCATTGAAATATGTATGAATATGTAAAGAGAAATTGAAAAAAAGTCAAAATAACTACGAATAATCCAAATACATACAAAGTATAAAGCGTATTCTTTGCCTTGATTCCCTTTATTGGTTATATTATTCTTAGAGCGTATTTTCAAGGGAGCATGTAGAATAATGAATGATTACAGAGTATTGCTATACTATCACTATAACCTAATTGAAGACCCGGATACAGTGCGTATCGAGCATTTAAAATTCTGCAAAGAAATCGGATTATTGGGCAGAGTTTTTATCTCTAGGGAAGGCATCAATGGAACTGTGAGTGGAACAGTTGAGCAAACCAACCTATATATGAAGATGCTAGAGGAAAATAAACATTTCAAGGGCATTCAATTTAAGATTGATGAAGTTAGTGAACATGTGTTTAAAAAGATGCATGTTAGAGTTAAAAATGAACTTGTGAACTTTAGTCTAGAAGACGATATTAACCCAAAGGAAATTACCGGAAAGTATTTAGAGCCCATAGATTTTTATCAAGGTTTGTTAGATCCCAATACAATAGTTATTGATGCTAGAAATGATTATGAATATGATATTGGACATTTTAGAGGTGCGATTAAACCAGAGATTCAAACATTTAGAGAACTTCCAAATTGGATTCGCGAGCATAAAGAATTATTTAAAGGAAAAAAGATTATGACCTACTGTACAGGTGGTGTTAGATGCGAGAAATTTTCTGGATGGCTAAAGCGTGAAGGATTTGAAGATGTAGGTCAACTCCATGGAGGAATTGTTACCTATGGAAAGGATCCTATTGCACAAGGTGAATTTTGGGATGGAAATTGCTATGTCTTTGATAAAAGACTCAGTGTTCCAATCAATCGAGTCGAACATGTTATCGTAGGAAGAGATTATTTTACTGGTGAGCCTTGTGAAAGGTATATCAACTGTGCAAATCCAGAGTGCAATAAACAAATTATCGCGAGTGAAGAAAATGAACGTATCAATCTTGGAGCTTGCTCAGATACATGCAGGTCACATCCTAGAAATCGTTATGTTCTTAAAATGAAGGAAAATGAAGCGTTTGAAAAATAAAACACCAATTGGTGTTTTTTTTACTCCATGGGCTTAAGATTCTTTTCTAAACGTTCAATGATTTGGTTCAGTCTTTTGATCTTTGTTTCTTCTTGCTTTGCTGACAAATAAAATCCTGTATATGTTTTTTGGACGGACTTAGACATCTTCATTAAATTGGTATATGCTTTTTCATTAGGCTCTACTTGCTTTAAAAATGAATCAATATGTGCATCTGATAAAACATCAAGCTCATTTTCCCAAACATTATCCTTCTTTGCTTGCAGAATTGCATCAAGACCATACTGTGTCATGAGTCCTTTTTGGATGAGTTCTTCTGATAGCTCTCGATTTCTTTTTGACCAAATGCTTTTCTTTCTTCTCTTTGCAAAATATTTAAGGTAGGTGAAATCATCTATTTTTCTAATTTGCCCATCAATCCATCCAAAACAAAGCGCTTCTTCAAGTGCTTCATTTGGGCTTAACGTTTTTGGCCCTCCTGCTTTTCCAAAGATAAGCCATTGACCTTCTTCTAGTGCATGATTTTTGGATAAGTATTCTCTAAACTCATTTCTGTTTGCAAATAAATGGTTCATTTTTTCTCCCCTTGATAATCGTTATTTATCTTCATCTCAATTATAGAGCAAAAAGAAAAAAAAAGAAACTTTTTCAAGTTTCATGTGTTTCGTTAAAAATGATTGTATTCCCCATATATATCGGTACAAGAAACTAAAATATAAATACTTCTAATTCTATACAAAATATTAAAGGTATATCTTCAATCAATTTATTGCTTAAAGCGAGTCATACTGTAAATCCCAATACTTAAACTCTTTAATCAGTGAATCACTAAAAATCTATATATGGGGAATACACCTTGATTATACTATACTTTCTTCTAAATGTACAAGGACTTTGCGATTTTATAAATAAAGGCGTTTATATTGTATTTATTTATAAATAAGCACTGAAAAATGAGTGATTCTACTTATTTTTCCATTGATCACGTAAGAAATGAGCGACCATCTTTGGTTGTCTATCTCTTGTAAAAACTCCTTTTTTATTACCGTTAACTCGAGTAAGACCTTGCTTTGTCATAAAATCTGCGAAATTCCAAACATGCTCTCCAATGACATAGTGAAGTCCTTGAATCGATTGCATATAAAGAGAAATAAACTCAACTTGAAACTCTTCAGAAAATGGAACTGATGGTAATGCATGCAAACCAGAAATTGTATCTGCACCAAATTCTGTAAGCATAATTGGTTTTTTAAACTTCTGATAATAGGATTCAAAGTCATTTTGAATTCTATCCTTGATGACATCAAGTTCTCCAAACTCTGAATACCATGAGAAATATCTATTGAGTCCGATAACATCAGCAAGAAAAGCGACTTTATTTTTGTCTGCATCAACCCATTCAACAATCATGAGCGGAAGCTTAGTCAGTGTTCGCATATGTGCAAAAATGTCTTTGAAATAGGGATATGCGCCTTCCTCATGTGTGTTTGCCTCATTTGCGAGACTATACATAATAACTGATGGATGGTTTTTATCTCTATGTACGAGTTCAGTGAGTTGGTCCATATGAACTTGCTTCGTTCTTTCATCAACTCTACCTTGGATAAACACCTCTTCTTCGCTCCAAAAATTGAGTCCAACTGCAGGTATCTCATTAATAATTAAAAACCCTAATTGATCTGCTAAATCATAGATTTCTTCAGCATATGGGTAGTGACTGGTTCTCAATGAGTTCGCATGAACCCATTTGAGTAGATTCATATCCTTAATATGATGAGCTGAATTTGCTCCTTTACCGATAATGATATGATCTTCATGCATACCAAATCCTTTTAAATAAATCTTTTTTCCATTAAGTAAAAGTTGATCTTTTTGAATCTCTATTTCTCTAATCCCGAATCTTTCTTGATAATAATCCGTATGAGTTGTTACCTCTAGTGTATAAAGATAACCAGCTCCAACATCCCATAGATGTGGTCTATGAACAATAATCATTCCGTCTTGATCACTACTAAATCCTACAACCTGTTGATTCTTATCCTTAACGCTAACTAGCTTTATCTCTCCATCCGTGATGACTTGATAGGAAACAAGTGCGACATCTCCATCTATTTTTGTAGTAATAAAAATGTCATCAATTGGATTCACTGGTCTCGTATACAATATCACATCACGGTGGATACCTGATAGATTCGCAAAATCATAATAAATGACTTGTTTTTCGACTTCATTTTTTATCTCTATTTGACCTATAGGTAGACTTTCATAGTCGAGTCTATTATCTAAAACGATGGATAATCTGACGGTTTCATCGATGAGCTCACTTGGTATTCTTAAATCAATAGGTAAAAAACCACCATTGTGGAATCCTATTTTCTTACCATTGATGTAAATACTCGCCTTATGTGTTGCAGCACCAATTCGAATTCTTAATTCTTCTTTACTGATGATCTGGGGTATTTCTATTATTTTTTCATAGCAAACCATACCAACATGATTCGCTATTTTTCTATCGGTAACTAG
>JAUSOA010000012.1 GCA_030656435.1 Acholeplasmataceae bacterium
GTATGTAAAAATTCAAGCATTAAAGGAAGCTTCAGGAAGTATTCAAAAAAGTTTGAAACTTGAGAATCTTTTAGCAATTAAAGTTAAGGTTCCATCTAATAGTAAAATAATTGATAGTTTTGTTGATATTAACTATACGTTGTTTCAATCATGGCAATCTATCGAACATAAAGTCAATGATTTAAAGGCATTAAGAGATTTTCTATTGCCTCTACTACTCAATGAGCAAGTCATTATAAAATAGCGACTTGTTCATTCAATAAAAGTGGTAACAGTGTTTTTTTCATTTGGGAAAGAGTTTCAATTTCATCAAGCAGCACATCAATTCGATTAAGATTTGACAATAGCACTAATTTCATATGGGGACTTAATTTCTTCACCTTAATATTTTTCACATCATCGATGCCGATAAATTTGACAATAGAACCTGTACTTGATGATACTAAATTTCCAACATAGCTTTTTATGCCAAAATATAATAGACCATAGTCATATTCATTGAAAGGTTTAATAATATAAGTTCTCTGATAGGCATTAAATTTCCCACAGTAATGATTTACATTAAATGTTCCATTCCCAGCTAGTAATATATTTTTACCTTCGTATTTGTAATCTTCGCACAGAGATGATTGCTCTGCGCAAGTAAAAAACTTGTATGAGCCATTGGGGACTGCGAAGTTAGCATCTTCCTTACCTGTTTGAATACTCACTAATTTATTTATACTCACTATTTCTGAACAATCTGATCCATATATTAACTTGGATTTGTTCTTTAAGACTGTAATATATTTTTCGTTACACTCAATTTTTTCGTCTATAGTTCCTATAATATCAACTATGTTGTTTTGAACTTTTATTGATGGCACTAAAATTTCAAGTTCTTCAAGATCATTTTTCGATATTTCTTTAAATGTTGTGCCTCCACCTAGTCTATTCAAATAGTTTATTTGGGTTGATAAATAATAGAAGAGCCATAAATTATTAATATCTTTTGTGCATTCGATAGCTTTACAACCTTGATTTATAGTAGTTTCAAGTAATGTAGGTATGGCAAGCAAACCTATTGGTGCTCTAGAACTAATAATCACCGAATTAGTAGGGAATTTGCTTGTAGATGAATTTTTAAATCCGCTTTCAGTAATGCTTCTTACCCCTCTATCGATATACCTTGAAGACAAAACCGATAAGTCGAGTGGTGTTATCCAAGGTATATTACCGTCCCAATATTCTCTAGTTTTTGTATCTGGTGTTGCTCCAGAGTGAACTTTTGCAATTTTTTTTATTCTTACTTTTCGTAACATATAATTACCTCAATCATCTTCCTAAAGGAGTTGTTAAACATGTTTATAGCAGCGAGACAATATTGCATGAAAATTTTTGATGGAACACATAATTCACCAAAATACACTAGGACGAATTATCACTTAGTTACTTCGAAATTCTTAATTAACGGGAGTGTTGACTTCAATCGTGCTCCAACTATTTCCGAGATGGATTATATTCAAATAAATAAGAAGTCTAGAATTGATGAAAACGATGTTTTATTCTCAATGATTGGAACCATAGGCGAAACAGCAATTGTGACAAAGCCACACCCATATGCAATCAAAAATATAGGTGTATTTAGAACACGTTCCAAAGCTAGCGCAAAATACTTAAGCATCTATCTAAACTCATATTTAGCAAAAAAACATATACATTATCTTAAGAACATCAGTGTTCAATCATTTTTGGGTCTGGAGGATTTAAGGAACTTCCCAGTACTTAGAGTCGACTTTCAACATCAAAGCAACATAGTTGATATTATGAAATCTAAACTTGTTAAAATATTCTAAAACAAAGGAGATTTCACATGATTTCAGATTTCAAAACTCACCTAACAAACCAAAACCTATCACTAAACACAATTTCGTCCTATGTATCAACTATAAAAAACTTTTTTTCTATTTATGAGAGCACTTCAAAGATGAACTTATTAGAATTCAAGGATAAAATGTGTGCATCTAGTAAACCAAAAACTGTTAACCTTAGGATACAAGCAATAAACAAATATTTAGAATTCACAAAACAAAATCATCTTAAACTATCTTTTATAAAAATCCGGCAAATGCATTTTTTCGAAAATGTTATTAGCAATGCGGATTATGAGTTTCTAAAAAACTCTCTCGCTAAAGACAATAATTTAAAATGGCACTTTATAGTTAGATTTCTAGCTGCTACTGGTGCACGTGTGAGCGAACTGGTGCAAATAAAGATTGAACATGTAAACGCTGGATACATTGATATGTATTCTAAAGGGGGGAAAACAAGAAGAATATATATTCCAAAGGCTCTAATTAATGATGTTAATCCTTACATAGCAACTCTCAAATACAACCATGGGTATCTTTTTCAAAACTCGATGCATAAACCATTAACCACAAGAGGAATTGCTCATGAGTTAAAAAAACTATCTCGATTATATATGATGAATGATACCGTTGTATACCCACATTCATTTAGACATAGATTCGCTAAAAACTTTCTTGATAGCCATAATGACATAGCATTATTATCTGACTTATTAGGTCACGAATCAATTGAGACCACAAGGATATATTTAAGAAAAACATCTTTTGAACAAAGGGAAATTGTTGATAAAATCGTTTTATGGTAGTTAGTCGTTTTCTTTCTTATCATTAAATTTTAATCTGCTAAAATTCTCAATGATTTTGTTATCTAGCTCTTGGCTTTTCAAAATAAGTGATTTAAGTTCTTCTTCATATTTAGCCATTTTTTGTTCGAATTCTTCTTTAGTGATATCTATATATTCAATTTTTACTTCGAAATATTGACCTACACTAAATGAGTTTTTCTTCTCTTGAATTTGCTCATAAGAGACTATTTTTGAAAACTCTTCGATTTCTCTTTTATTAATAAATGAGTCTATTATTCTATCTTCTTCATCGTGAGATAAAACAGTTTTTTGATTTTTCCCTTCTTTTTGTTTTGTCCCTAACCCTGAAGCATCCATTAAAAACACTTCATTAGATTCATTGGCTTTGTCCAGAAACAGCACAGACACGTTTGTTCCTGTGTTAGCAAAGATATTAGATGGCATTGAGATACATCCTTTAAGTATTTTGTTTTTAACGATGTATTTACGAATTTCAGCTTCAATTCCATTTTTTGCAGTTATAAATCCTGTTGGGACAACAATGGCAGCCTTACCCTTTGATTTTAAAGAAAATATAATGTGTTGAATAAAAAGTAAATATATAGCCATGCTTTCTTTTTTCTTCTTAGCGATAGCGGGTACACCTGCAAAGAATCTGTGTAGTCCTGTTTCGTTCTTGGTTTCTTTCCATTTTTGCTCAATACTATCTCTTGTTGAACTAAAATCGAGCTTAAATGGTGGGTTTGATACGATATAATCAAATTTCTTCAACCCAGATTGTGGATCTCCCTCTCTTGTGTAATGAGATGGACTAAATAGTGTATCTCCTTGAATCACATTGTGCAAAGAATCAGTTAGTCCGTTTAGCAACAAGTTAATTCTCAAAAAGCGAGATGATTTTTGAGATATATCTTGAGTATAAACTAATGCTCTTGATATTCCTTCATAAGCTCCTAATTCATTTGCTAAGTGTAAAACCAGTGAACCAGAACCTGCACTTGGATCATATATTTCGGAAGCATCAATTTTTTCTGACATACCAACTAAAATCTTTGCAATAATCTTTGATACTGCTTGAGGTGTGAAATATTCTGCATATTTCCCACTCGATACATTGTAATCTTTGATTAGATACTCAAAAATTCGAGAATAAAAGTCGAAATGTTTCTTGAAAACATGCCCTGGATCTTCTTTTTCAGATTCACCAATTGTGAAATCAAATCTTTCTTGTGTGATTGATGCAAAAATACTTTTAACAAAGTTATTTTTTGCTGATTCATCAACTTCTCTTGATATTTCCTCAAACAAAGGCTTTTTAGTGCCATCAGAAGTTTCAATATTAAAATTGTCATTACGCGGGTTTTTAGATATTCTCGTGAGTGCTGTATCAAAATCCTTGTAGAACTCATTGCTTGTCATCTTTGTTACTAGATATTCTATAGTATCCTCATAGTTAAAAGCGACATTGCCACTATATCGATCATAAAATGCATCCATTTCATTGTGCTTATTCATTAAAATCTCTTTATATACTATGCCTATTTCTTTTTCAAACTCGTGTAAATTATACATAAATTTATCATTAAGAAATTTGTATAAAAATACTGTCGTTATGATGCGTTCTTCAGCACCAGTATTACCTAGTCCACTTTGACTACAGATGCCTTTTAATTCATCAATTATTTTTTCTATATTTGCTTCAATCTTGCTATAATCAATTCTCATACTTCCTCCTAATATAGCTGTAAATTAACGAATAATTGGCTTAATAACACATCATACCACTCCCAGACTTTTAAATCAGAATATAAACCCGACTTAAGAAGTTCAGAAGTTGCTTTTTTCTTGATATTGTCAATAAAAGTTCTTTTTCCCATTAAAACTAAAGAGCTTATCTTTTCTATTTCATTGACTTTATGTTGAATGATGATTAAAATATTTTTTAGTTTATCTTTATCCAATTCGGGTAGATTAATCATTGTGTCTTGATATGTCTTTAC
>JAUSOA010000198.1 GCA_030656435.1 Acholeplasmataceae bacterium
TTCCACACTTTAAATGTCAAATCGAGGTTTTCTTGAACCCATTGACTCCTGAAGAATTCGTAAATTCTTTTTTTCTTTAAGAATAGATAATGCTTCTTCTTCATAATCTGGTGCAATAATGACTTCTAAAAAGAGAGCAACTAGCTCTAAAGCAATCTCTTTTGTAAATCTTTGATTGACTGCGATAATTCCACCAAAAATAGAAACTGGATCGGCTTCATATGCTTTTTTCCACGCCTTATAAAGATCATTATCTGAGCCTATACCGCACGGATTCATATGCTTGACTGCAACCACACTGGCAAGAGAAAACTCCTTTAAAATCATTAACGATGCGTTTGCATCCTGTATATTATTATAGGAAAGCTCTTTACCATGAAGCTTAATAGCTGATGTGAGACTATAGGGTAGCTTTTCTCCTGTTTCATATAAAGCTGCACTTTGATGTGGGTTTTCCCCGTATCTTAGAATTTCTTTTTTTGTATAGGTTAAGGTGAGACGCTCTGGATAAATTTCTTCTGCCAGATATCCTGCAATCCAGGCATCGTATTGTGCTGTTAACTGAAATGCCTTGGCAGCAAGTCTTCTTCTGAAGTCATCAGAAAGATTTCCAAATGCATCCATAGAATCAATAATCATATCGTAATCCTTGATGTCAGTGACAACACTTACAAAACGGTGATTTTTTGCTGCACTTCGAATCATTGAAGGTCCACCAATATCGATATTTTCAATAATCGATTCATCTGTAGCATCCGCTTTAATCATGGTTTCTCTAAATGGATAAAGATTTACAACAGCCATATCAATCCAATGGATGCCTTGTTCATTTGCTTCTTTGATATGAAGTTCACTATCTCTTTTCCCTAAAAGACCGCCGTGGACCATTGGGTGAAGTGTTTTAACACGACCTTCAAATATTTCAGGAAAGTGTGTCACTTCATCAATCTTTAGACAAGAAATACCTTGGCCTATAAGCATTTGATAGGTTCCACCTGTTGATATAATTTCATAACCAAATGATTTGAGTTTATTAACAAAAGGGATGAGTCCTGTTTTATCAGTTACGCTTATGAGTGCTCTTTTCATATTTTTCCTCCAATTAAATCATGTAGTGTATTACTAAATATTTCATGTTCAACTTGATGAATCTGATTTTCTAAGTCTTCAAGTTTCATATTTTCTTTGATTGTTATCGCTTCTTGAGCAACAATCTTTCCGGTATCAATACCTTCATCAATAATAAAGACGGTGACACCTGTGAGTTTTACTTGATTCTCATAGGCATCAAGAATTGCTTGTTTACCTGGAAATAAGGGTAATAAGGACGGATGAATATTGAGTATATGATTAGGATATGCCTTCATTAAGGTTTGCCCAACAATTCTCATATATCCCGCAAGTGCAATCCACTCGATTTGATAAGAGTCAAGTATTTTTAGTATAGCAGATTCATAATCTTTTCTAGATTGATATTGGTCTCTATCGATAAAATAATATGGAATGTTTAAATTTTTCGCTCGAGTGATTGCGTATGCATTTTCTTGATCAACAATTAAGCACCTAACTTCATAAAGCTTAGCCCTTCTAACAAGTGCTTCAAAATTAGATCCATTACCGGATGCGAAAACAGCCACATTTACCATAGAAATGTCAAACCCTTCTGATTAGTAATACTACCGATGACTGAGGCTTCTTCTCCAGACTCTTTCAGCAAATCAAGAGTCTCTTGAATATCCTTAGAATCAATAACGACCATCATTCCAATGCCCATATTAAAAACTTGAAACATCTCCCTGTCATTCATGCCACTCAATCTTTTTAGGGTATTATAAATCTCGGGTCTAGAAAACGCATTTGTATCAATTGTTGCTCCACAATCATTAGGTAGTATTCTTGGAATATTTTCATCGAATCCACCACCAGTGATATGAGCAATCCCTTTAATATTTACCTTTGATATTAGGTTTAATATTGGTTTTACATATATTTTTGTAGGTTCAAGGACCTGACTGATAATCATTTTATCTTGGATATCGTGATCCTTAAACAATATTTTTCTGACTAAACTAAATCCATTGGAATGCAGTCCAGATGAAGGAAGTC
>JAUSOA010000015.1 GCA_030656435.1 Acholeplasmataceae bacterium
ATACATCAAAATCGCACCACTTGATGGTGTTGGACTTGTCTTAAATAGTAAGGTTCCAGGGTTAAGAGATGATGTTGAAACCGTAGAACTAGAATACTGTATTGCATGCAATGCTGTAGGTAATATGTCAGAAGCATATGAAAAGCTTTTATTAGAGATTACAGAGCACCATAAGTCATTATTTACAAGATGGGATGAAATTGAGTTATCTTGGCATTTCATTGATCAAGTCAAGAAGCATCAAAAAGACCCGATTTTCTATAAAAATTATGAGGATTTGAAACCAATCATCCTTGAGATGACGAAAGAGGAAATGAAATGAAAATTTACGATGTTTCGATGACGATTTCTAAAGACATTCAAGTTTATAAGAACAAAGAAGAGAAAAAACCAACTTTTGAAATTGTGTTAGACTTTGATTATGCATCAGCAAGAGAAACTCAGATGACTTTGAATTTGCATACCGGAACTCATATGGACTTTCCTTTGCATATGATACCAAACGGAGAAAACTCAGATACCCTAGATTTAAGTCGTTTGATTACGATGGTTAAGGTTTATGATATGACTCATTTGAAATCATATATCGAAGAAGATGACTTACGCAGTATGGACATCAAAAAGGGCGATTTTGTTTTATTTAAAACGAGAAATTCCTTTGAGGATAGTTTTAATTTTAATTTTGTATTTATCAATGAGTCTGCAAGTCAATACTTAGCTGAGTTGAAAGTCAGCGGAGTTGGAGTCGATGGTCTTGGTGTTGAAAGAGACCAAGAGGGTCATCCTACGCACAAAAACTTATTCAAGGCAGATATTATCATCATCGAAGGATTAAGACTTAAGGATATCGCTGAAGGCCAATACATGATGTATGCACTACCTATAAAAATTAAGGGAATGGATGCATTACCCTTATCGGTTATTTTAGTTGAGGACTCATATGATACGTACAGCAACGACTAATGATTTAGATCAAATTTGGCTGCTCAGAGAAGAAACTAGAGTGTTATTACATGATCGAGGAATTGATCAATGGCAGCACACGAATCCTTCTTTTGAAACATTTAAAAATGACATTCGCTTAGGTGAGTTTTATGTTTATGAAAAGGATGGGAACATCCTAGGGATGATTGCGATTAAGGGTGGAATTGAGAAAACGTATAATATTATATACGATGGTAAATGGGGCTATGACTTACCCTATTTAACTATTCATCGTCTCGCTGTGAAAAGAGATCTTCTAGGCGGTCAAATATCTAGAGAACTCCTTAAGTTTGCTGACCATTTAGCTTTAGAAAAAGGGATTAACTATATAAGAATTGATACCTATTACACAAATAAGTATGCAATCCGTTTGTTTCAAGAGTTTGGTTACATTTTGCGTGGTTGGATTTTATTAGAACCAGGTGAAGGAGATTTAAAGCGACTCGCATTTGATAAATTACTATAGGAGGATTTTTAATGAAGATTTGGTTAGACACATGGACCTTAAAGGAAAAGTACTATAAAGAACTATTCGAAAAGTATCCTGAGCATCAATTTTCTACTGTTATGGAAGATTCCTATGATGCAGATATCATTATTTGTATGCCAGGCTTTGTAACGAAGGAGAATTTAGACAATTTTCATAAACTAAAGTGGATTCAACTCCTTACTGCTGGATATAATACAATTGATTTAGAATACATCAAGAATAGAAATATCCTCTTGACATATGCTAAGGATGTTTTTAGTATACAGATTGCAGAGGATGTCTTTTCAAAAATACTTTACTTCAATAGAAATATAGGGATTTATCATGATCAAATTAAATCTGGTCTTTGGAAGCATACACAAGTCTTGCATGAAATATGTCACTCGACAGTAGGTATCATTGGTGCTGGATCAATCGGTACTGAAATCGCTAAAAGAATGAAGTCGTTTGACGCGAAGGTCATTGGTTACCGTAGAAGTAAAGGTGAACATGAATTTTATGATGTGATGTATCGCGATCGCAAGGGATTTGAGAAGCTCCTTAAGACAAGTGACTATATCATCATCTCGATTCCTTTAAACAAGGAGACATATCACTTAATTGGCGTTAATGAATTCAAAATGATGAAGTCAACAGCTATTCTAATCAATGTTGCTAGAGGAGAGATTATCGATCAAAAAGCTTTAATCGAAGCTCTTGAAAATAAAAAAATTAGAGGAGCGGGTCTCGATGTAACTACACCAGAGCCTCTTCCTGAAAATGATTTGCTATGGAGTACAAGAAATGTATTCATTACCCCACACAATTCTTCAGCAAGTCCCTATGTCCATCAGAGATTAATGGACGAGGTCAGTGACACCTTAGATCGTTACATCAATCACCTAGAATTAGACAATATCGTTAAACTTTAGGACCTATGAGTAGCTCATAGGTTTTTTGTTTAACTATGTAAACCGCTTACATTCCTAAAAATGTTGACATCATGTAAATATATGATAGAATAAACACAGGCGTATTCTTTGAATTTCAAAACATTTGAGGTTCAATCGAAGGGAGTGGTGCCTCGAACAAAGGGATGGGTTTTGACTATTTGAAAAATTATTGATTTTATGAAGCACATTTCAAACAGCAATGGTCATCTGAATCAAACATCTTAAGGATTATCATGTATGGACAATTATAAAACATGCAGCTAACGATAGACTTTTGGTGCCAAAAAATAGTTTTAAAAAATACAAATGAAAAGTGAAATGGTAAACATATGACAATTAAAGAAATACAGAGTATCATCAAGGATTTTGAGAGTTCATCCTTGATGTCTCTTGAACTTGAAATGGATACATTTAAATTAAGACTTTCTAAGAATAAAACCAATGAAGTAATTGTAAAGGAAGATCACAAAGAAGAAGCTAAATCACAGCAATCACATGCAACTACTGCTCAAAAAGCAGAAACACATAATCATACAATGATAAAATCACCACTCGTAGGTACTTTTTACGCTGCATCTACACCGACCGGAAAACCATTTGTTGAAGTCGGATCGCACGTGAAAAAAGGACAAGTCGTGTGCATTATTGAAGCGATGAAAATCATGAACGAAATCACCTCTCCTTATGAAGGAACAGTCAAGGAGGTTTTTGTGCGTAACGGTGATGTCGTTGGCTTCAATCATGGACTGATACGAATCGGTGATGCCAATGAAAAATAAAATCTTAGTCGCTAACCGTGGTGAAATCGCGGTTCGTGTGATTCGTGCTGCTAAGGAACTCGGCATTGAAACAGTTGCCGTTTATTCTCTTGCAGATGAAAATAGTTTACATGTGAAGCTTGCGGATGAAGCAATTTGCATTGGTGGAAATCAAAGTAAGGAAAGCTATTTAAACATGAATAGTGTTTTATCTGCTGCGATCTCTACAGGATGTAATGCAATTCATCCAGGTTATGGTTTTCTTTCTGAAAATAGCGAATTTGTTGAAATGGTTGAACGCTGTAATATTTCATTTATCGGACCGAATTCAAAAACGATTGCGATGATTGGTGACAAGGCGTCTGCTAGAGAAATTGCCAAAAACAATGGGGTTCCTATTGTTGAAGGTAGTGATGGAATTATTGAAAACTCCCAAGAGGGATTAAAAATAGCTAAAAAGATCGGTTATCCCGTCATGATTAAAGCATCCAGTGGCGGTGGTGGACGAGGCATCAGTATTGCTCGCTCAGATGAAGAATTCCTGGGTGCTTTTGAACGTACTGCGATGGAAGCAGAAATCAGCTTTGGTGATAAATCCTTGTATATCGAAAAATTTATCGAATCACCAAGACATATCGAAATTCAAATCATTGCAGATACAAAGGGAAATGTTGTTCATCTATTTGAACGTGATTGTTCAATGCAAAGAAGAAATCAAAAAATGATTGAAGAAACACCTTCTCCCATCTTAAATGAAATACTTAGAAGAAAAATCGGAGCTGCAGCGATTAAACTCGCTAAAGCAATTCAATATGTAAATGCAGGAACTATCGAATTTTTAGTTGACCCTAAAGGTAACTTTTACTTTATCGAAATGAACACAAGAATTCAAGTTGAGCATCCAATCACTGAGGCAATTACTGGAATTGATTTAGTCAAGGAACAGATTAAGATTGCCTATGGCAAGGAACTCTCTTTTAAGCAAAGAGATGTTAAAATTAATGGTCACGCCATTGAGTGTAGAATTAATGCAGAGAATGCCATGAAGGGATTCATTCCAACCCCTGGAAAGATTACCAATATTTTATTTCCTGGGGGAATCGGTATTCGTATTGATACTCATATTTATCCGGGATACGAGGTTCCACCATTTTATGACTCAATGCTTGCAAAGCTAATTGTACATGCTCCAACCAGAAGAGAAGCAATCAAAAAAATGCGTGTTGCTCTCGAGCAATTTGTCATTGAAGGAATATCAACAAATATCGAATACCAATATTTGATCATGCACAATCCGGATTTCATTAAAGGTCAATATGACACTGGATTTATAGCACGCTTCAACACTCTTGTGGAGGCTCAAAATCGTGAATGATTTCCTAAGTGATAGAAAAACTAAATTAGAAGATTTCAAGAAAAACGTCAGAAAAAAACAGACAACATATGAACCCATTGATATTCCAGATGGTCTTTTCATCAAGTGCGACCAATGTGGTGCTGCAATTTATGAAAAAAATCTAGAATTGAATCATTTAATCTGTCCTTATTGTGAATTCCATTTTAGAATGGGAGCACAAAAAAGATTAGACTTAACTATTGATCATGGTAGTTTTATTGAAATCAACCGAGAAATCACTTCAACAAACCCACTCGGTATGCCTGATTACTCAGAAAAGATGAAAATTGGTAAAAAGCTTACGAAGATGAATGAAGCTTTTTTGAGTGGAACAGCGACCATTGTTGGTATTCCTATAGCAATTGGTGTCCTAGACTCTAACTTTATGATGGGTTCTATGGGTAGTGCAGTTGGTGAAAAGGTCACAAGACTGATTGAACACGCAACTCAGAATAAACTACCACTCATCATTTTTTCAGCATCTGGTGGTGCACGTATGCAGGAAGGAATTTTATCTTTAATGCAGATGGCAAAAACCAGCGCTGCACTTCATTATTTCGATCAAGAAGGACTACTTTATATTAGCGTGATGACAAATCCGACCACAGGTGGGGTTGCAGCAAGCTTTGCATCGTTAGGCGATATTAATATCGCTGAAAAGTCCTCTCTCATAGGTTTTGCAGGGGCGAGAGTCATTAAACAGACCATTCGCCAGGACTTACCAGAAGGCTTTCAAACCGATCAGTTTCAACTAGAACATGGTCAGGTTGATTTAGTCATCCATCGTAAGGACATGAGAAAAACGTTATATAAGTTACTACAACTGCATTCAGGAAGAAGGGATTAGCATGAGCGAAAACAAGGCATGGGAAAAAGTAAGACTCGCTCGTCATCCAAAAAGACCGACTAGCAGTTATATCATTAAAGAACTGTTTCCTGACTTTATTGAACTTCATGGAGATAGAGGTTTTGCTGATGACCAAGCAATCATCGGAGGCATCGGAACGCTCAATGGTATTCCAATGACTGTGATTGCTGAGGAAAAAGGTGTGACCACAGAAGAAAAAATTAGACATAATTTTGGTATGCCTCATCCTGAGGGATACCGTAAAGCAATTCGTTTAATGAAACAAGCGGAAAAATTTAAACGTCCTATTTTGTGTATTATCGATACTCCAGGTGCATACCCAGGAATCGGTGCTGAAGAACGTGGACAAGCACAAGCCATCGCCTATAACTTAAAGACGATGATGGGACTCAAGACACCAATTATTATTTTAGTTTTAAGCGAGGGTGGCTCTGGTGGAGCACTCGCTATTGGTGTTGGTGATTATGTAATGATGTTTGAAAATAGTATTTATGCAATACTTTCACCAGAAGGATTCGCATCGATCATTTATAAGGATTCATCAAAGGCAGATCATGCTGCAAGTTTGATGAAACTAACTGCTGAAGATTTAAAGCATTTTAATGTGATAGATTCCATTATTTCTGAGCATGAAGGATTGCATATCAATCCTGACTTTGGTGTTTTAGAATTAAAGAAAGAATTATCAAAGATCATAAAAAAACTAACCATTCTTTCAACAACTAAACTTTTAAATAATAGATACCAGAAATTTAGAAAGATGGGTGTTTTTGTCGAACAAGGAGAAAAAAATGAAAATGAATCAACCAATGATTAAGGTTGTATCCAGTGGAAAATACGTACCATCTACATTAATTACCAATGAAGATTTGGAAAAGCTCGTTGAAACATCAGATGAATGGATTATGACCCGTACGGGAATCAAAACCAGACATAAGGCTGTAGATGAATTGACTAGTGAAATGGCAGTGAAAGCTGCAGAAGATGCAATTAAAAGAGTTAATTATGATGTATCAAAAATAGATTTAATTGTTATGGCAACCATTACTGGTGATCAAATGACACCATCAACTGCTAATTTTATACAAGCAAAGCTTGGACTCGTACATGAAGTCATGAGCTTTGATATCAATGCAGCCTGCACTGGCTTTGTTTATGGTCTTGAGGTTGCAGCAGCATTACTCCAAACCGGAAGATTTAGAGCAGCACTTGTTATAGGGGGAGAAACATTAACTAAAATTGTTGATTATACAGATCGTAATACATGCATTCTCTTTGGTGATGGAGCAGGAGCAATGATTATTGAACCAGCAACTCAAGAAAGAAATAAGGCATATTTTTTCAATGCAGCTAGAGGCGATTTGAATAACACATTAACAGTAGTCAGCAAAATTAAGATGGACGGCAAAAAGGTTTATCAGTTTGCTGTTGATGCTATGCAACAAGCCATTCAAAAGGTTTTAGATGATGCAGGTTTATTAGTAGAAGATATCGATATGATCATTCCGCATCAAGCAAATGAAAGAATTATTCAATCTGTTTCGAAATCAATGTCTATTCCTATGGAAAAATTTATGTTAAACTTAAGTGAATACGGCAATACGTCTGCTGCAAGCATTCCGATTACCATTTCAGAATATTTTGATAAAAATGAGACCAAAAATAAGAAAATTCTTCTTGTTGGTTTTGGTGGTGGATTTACTTGGGGTAGTGCAATTTTACAGTTATAAACACGATTTTTAAAAATGAGAAACGGAAGTTATCGATATGAATAAATTGGCATTGGTATTTGCTGGACAGGGTAGCCAGTACAAGGGCATGGGACTTGATTTTATTGAAGCTGACTCAGCATTCAAAGAGCATGAACGTAATGCATCTAATATTTTAGGCTTTGATGTAAAGGAAGTTCTTGCTTCAGATGATTCTAGATTAAACGAAACTAAATTTGCACAACCACTCATTTTATTTTCAACAATCCTAGGCTATGAAGCATTCAAATCCTTAGAAGTTGAACCCAAGGCTTTATTAGGGTTTAGCTTAGGTGAGTACAGTGCACTTTATGCTGCAAATGTCTTTGGGTTCGAGGATATCATGAAAATCATTTCTAAAAGATCATCTTTGATGCAGGAATGTGCAATTAAGAATCCTGGTAAAATGGCAGCGATTCTCGGATTATCATCAAAAGTAGTTGATGATATTTGTAAGGTTTCCTCTCGAGATGGAATCGTTTTAAGTGCAAACTATAATTCACCAATTCAAGTAGTAATCAGTGGTGAAAACGGACCGGTCATTAAAGCAATGGAACTTGCAAAGGAAATGGGTGCAAAAAGAGTTGTCGAATTGAATGTCAGTGGAGCATTCCATTCACCGCTTATGAATCAAGCAGCTGAGGAATTATACAAATTCATCAAAAATATCCCATATAATGAGCCTAAATATCCAATTTATATGAATACGACTGCAATGCCACTCGAATCAAAAAATCTTTATCATGAAATGAAGAAACAAATAGAGTCCTCTGTCTATTTCGAGCAATCCATCCAAAAGATGATTGAAGATGGGTTTACCCACTTTATCGAAATTGGACCAGGCAAGGTTTTATCTGGACTCATCAAAAAAATAAATATCAATTGTGAAGTTACTAATTTAGATAAGTATAGTGACTTAAACAATTTGAAGGGATGGTTAAGTGAACATGGATTTAAAAAATAAAGTTGCGATTGTAACAGGTGGTGCAGCAGGAATTGGTAAATACATTACTTTAGAACTTGCAAAAAGAGGGGCTAAAGTTGTATTAAACTACAATAGAAGTGCTGAAGCTGCAGAAAACTTAGTCAAAGAAATTGAAGCCTTCGGTGGAGAAGCCTTTGCTGTACAAGCAGATATATCTAAATTTAGTGATGCTGAGCGTTTAGTTCAGGAAACAATTGCGAAGTTTGGAACCTTAAATATTTTAGTTAACAACGCAGGAATCACTGATGATGCACTCATTCTAAGAATGACTGAAGATCAATTTGATCGTGTAATTAACACGAATTTAAAGGGTGTTTGGAATGTTACAAAGCATGCAGCCAAAACACTTCTTAAATCAGGTTACGGTAGAATTATCAATATTTCAAGCGTTTCTGGAGTGATGGGAAATGCGGGGCAATCCAACTACAGTGCTGCAAAGGCTGGAGTTATCGGCTTAACTAAAGCACTTGCTCGTGAATTCGCAGGTCGAGGAGTTACTGTAAATGCTGTAGCACCAGGATTCATTGAAACTGAAATGACGAAGAAATTATCATCAGAGGTTACAGAAGCATGGAGTCAACAAATTCCATTGAAGAGATTTGGTCAATCGACTGAGGTTGCTTATGCAGTTGCCTTTTTAGCGAGCGAACAAGCAAGTTATATAACAGGCCATACCCTAGAGGTAGATGGCGGATTGGTAATGTAGGTGAAGATATGAAAAGAAGAGTTGTCGTTACTGGAATGGGTTTACTTTCACCAGTAGGAAATACAGTTGAAGAATCATTTAACAATCTAGTCGCTGGTAAAAATGGTGTTGAATTTATCACGTTACATGATGCAACAGACTGGAAAGTCAAAATTGCAGGTGAAATTAAAAACCTTAATCTTGAAGACTATCTAGACAAAAAAGAAATCAAAAGAGCAGATCGAGTGACGAATATCGCAATGGTTGCAACTCAAGAAGCAATTGCTCAATCCAATTTTTTAAATCATACGTATAATCCATTTCGTATTGGTACCTTTGTGGGTAGCGGTATTGGTGGAATAAATACTATTTTTGATGAAACCAAGACATCTGTCTTACGTGGACAGGATAGAATATCGCCATTTTTCATACCAAATTCGATTATAAACCTAATAGGAGCAAGAATTGGTATCAAATATCAAGCGAAGGGTGCAAACATGCCACAGGTCACTGCATGCTCTGCAGCAACCAATTCAATTGGGGAAGCATTTAGAAATATTAGAGATGGTTATTTAGATGCAGCAATCACAGGTGGTTCAGAGGCTCCAATTAATGAATTAGGAGTTGGAGGATTTTCAAGTTTAAAGGCTTTAAATTTCTCAAATGACCCTGAAGTTGCATCTGTCCCATTTGATACAAGAAGATCAGGATTTGTAATGGCTGAAGCTGCAGGAATTCTAATTCTTGAAGAGTATGAAGCTGCAATTAAAAGAAATGCTCCAATTATTGCTGAAATGGTTGGCTATGGTACAACCTCAGATGCATTCCATATGACTGCTCCAGATGATGAAGCGAGTGGGATTACTGAGTGTATTCGTCTTGCATTAGAGGACGCAAATATAAAACCAGAGCAACTAGGCTACATCAATGCACATGGAACATCCACAGTCTTAAATGATAAACTAGAAACACTAGGCATTAAAAAAGCATTAGGTGCTGCTGCATATCAAGTCAATATCAGCTCCACAAAATCAATGACTGGTCATGCTTTAGGTGCTGCAGGTGCTATTGAGACCATTGCAGTCATTAAAGCATTAGAAACTGGCAAAATTCCACCGACAATTCATTTAAACTCACCAGATCCTGAGTGTGACTTAAACTATACACCCAATGTGATGGTAATACGTAATATAGAGTACGGAATGAACATCAATATTGGCTTTGGTGGTCAAAATGCAGCGATTATTTTTAAGAAGGTGAAATAATGAATCTGACAAGAGAACAAATTAAAGCAATCATTCCACATCGCGACCCATTTCTATTTCTTGATGAAATCAGAGATCTTGAGGTTTTAAAAAAAGGTGTAGGAATTAAACACGTTAAGGCAGATGACTACTTTTTTCAAGGTCATTTTCCAGAAAAACCTGTAATGCCAGGAGTGCTTATCATTGAGTCACTTGCACAAGTTGGAGCAGTTATTTTACTATCACATCCTGATTATGAAGGAAGAATCGTTTATTTTACAGGAATTGCTCATGCAAAGTTTAGAAAAAGTGTTTTACCAGGAGATACATTAGAACTTCATTGTGAACTTACAAAAATAAGAAGAGGATTTGGCTTTGGTTTGGCAAAGGCATATGTTGGTGGAGAGCTAGCATGTGAGGCTGAAATATCATTTGCTATTGGTCAATAAATGATTTCATATACATTGCTTGAATTTGATACATTAGACTCAACGAGTGATTTCTTAAAAGAGAATCATTCGTACTTTCCGCATATGACGATGATTCGCACGAATCATCAAGAAAAGGGGAGAGGACAATTTGAGCGTGTATGGATTTCAAACAAAAACGAAAATATTATGTTTTCAATTCTTTTAAAGGAAGTTGATATCAAACGTGTTGGTAATGTTAAGCTGTGGATTTTAGAATCCTTAATCACATTCATTAACACGTATGGAATTAACTGTTTTTTCAAGGAACCTAACGATATTTATGTTGATGATAAAAAGCTATGCGGAATCTTAATCGAGACACAAGCATCAGAAGACATCTACGATTATATTGTGGTAGGTGTTGGACTAAATATCAATCAAGAACAGTTTGATGGATTACCTGCAACTTCATTCAAAAACATTTTAGGATCAAAGCAAGACTTAAAAAAACTTTTTTCAAAGCTTCTCAGTATTTTAATCAAGGATTATGAAAGATACCATATATGAAATTAAAACAGGTAACTAGAATTTCACTTTTTTCTGCAATGATTGCAGTCAGTGTGTATCTGATACCTCCAATTGCTGTTCCAGTCCTTAATGTATCATTTACACTTCAAACTTTATTTATCATCTTAATTGGATTTATACTAGCACCACTAGAAGCATTTCTATCGGTTTTTATCTATGTGTTAATCGGAGCATTTGGATTTCCAGTATTTAGTGGCTATCGTGGTGGACTTTCTGTGTTATTTGGCCCAACTGGTGGATTTATTATGATGTTTCCGATAGTAAGTTTATTGATCTCAGTATTTAAATCTAAAAAAAGATTGCATATGTATAATCTGATGATTGGTTTTATTTTTGGAGTAGTTGTCCTTTATTTGATTGCTAATCTATGGTTATCCTACTCACTTTCAATTAATTATTTCGCTTCATTATCAGGACTTCTTATCTTTATACCATTTGATATTGTTAAACTACTTTTAGCCTATTTCATATATTTAAGAATACCAAAAGAAATATACACATAACGTCTTTCAATTCTTGGCATTCATATGATAAAATATATTTATTCTAATTGTTTAAGGAGATTCTAATGACGAAGAAATATCAAAGTATATTTATACTACTCGGACTTTATCTAATAGCAATTTTAACTGGTGTTTTCGTATTTCTATACTTCAGTCAAGTAGAATTAATCTTAAGATTGCTAATTGCAGATGTTGCTGCAACCCTTGTTATTTGGCTTTTTTCACTGATTGTTAAAAATGCAAGTGCATATGACCCTTATTGGAGTGTAATCCCTCCAGTAATGCTGATATTAGTATTTTTTCATCTCCAATTATCCTCATCATTTCCGATTTATTTAATGATAGCAGGACTTTCTGTATGGAGTTTAAGACTGACTTATAACTGGGCAAAAAACTGGGAAGGATTTCATGAACAAGATTGGAGATATAAGATCATGTATCAAAAATCTCCAAAGCTTTTCTTTCTCTCTAATCTTTTTGGGATTCAGTTATTTCCAACTCTGATTGTTTTTATACAACTGATTGGAGCCATCAATTTTATGAGCGTAGACCCTAGTCTTTCAGTCTTTACCTGGATTGGATTTGGAATCATGATTATTTCAGCGATGATTCAATTGATCGCAGATGGCCAAATGCGTGCATTCAAGGAAAGAACAAAGGGTCAAAAACTATGCATCGAAGAAGGGTTATGGAAATATTCAAGACATCCGAATTATTTTGGTGAAGTTATGGTTTGGTGGGGATTATATATCATCTATTTTGGTAGTGTCATGAAACTTGATTTACTCATCATTGCTCCAGTCTTAATGACATCACTCTTTCTTTTTATCAGTATTCCATGGATGGAAAAAAAGATTATCAAGACTAGACCTGAATACAAGAGTTATCAAAAAAGAGTTTCAATGCTTATTCCATTCTTTAGAAAAGAAGAAAACAAGGAGTTTCAAGGAAATACTTGACAATTCTTATCTCAATCCTTATAATCAAACATGGGAATGAATGTCTCCCAAAGTCTTTTGACTTAAACCGCTAATCAGCTGATGACTTCTACAACAATTTTTGTTGTAGGAGTCTTTTTCATAGGAGGAATTATGTTACTTTCAGCAGCATTAATCATTTTAACAAGCTTATTTTTATCTCAAATATTCATCAAGCTCAAACTCCCAGGTATTATCGGGATGCTACTATCAGGAATTGTTTTAGGACCATTTGTCTTAAATTTAATTGATCCGACTATTTTAAATCTTTCCACTGATTTAAGACAAATTGCTTTGATTGTCATCCTTGTTCGAGCTGGACTTTCTCTAGATTTAGACGACTTGAAAAAGGTCGGTAGACCAGCTATCTTTATGGCCTTTATTCCTGCAACAATAGAACTTGTTGCTATTTCGCTACTTGCTCCAGTTTTCTTTGGTATAAGCTACCTTGAAGCATTAATTCTTGGTGCAATTGTAGCTGCTGTATCACCTGCAGTTATTGTCCCAAGAATGATTAAATTAATGGATTCTAATTTTGGAACAGAAAAAAAGGTACCTCAACTTATTTTGGCAGGTGCCTCGATTGACGATGTTTTTGTTATCGTGCTTTTTGCATCATTTATTCAAGCCTATCAAACCAATTCATTTCATTTAATATCGATATTACTTATTCCTGTATCGATTATCTTAGGGGTGATACTAGGTGTTATTACTGGTTTATTTTTAGTATGGTTTTTCAAGATATTTCATATTAGGGACACCCTAAAGGTCTTATTAATATTTTCAGCTGCATTTCTCTTCATTGTATTTGAGCAGTTAGTCGAAAATCTGATACCCATATCAGGTCTACTTGCAGTAATTACGCTTGGAGTGACTATTCTGAAAAAATATGATTTACTTGCGAAAAGACTTGTCGGTAAGTTTGAAAAAATATGGGTAGTCGCAGAAGTTATGCTATTTGTCTTGGTAGGAGCAGCAGTAGATATAACTGTATTAGTAAATGTAGGACTACTTTCAGTATTACTCATTATTATAGGTCTAATATTTAGAATGCTAGGAGTAGTTATCTCATTAATCAAAACCAATTTCAACAAAAAGGAAAAATTATTCATTTCTATATCCTACACACCTAAAGCAACAGTACAAGCAGCAATAGGTGCTATCCCGCTTTCTTTAGGCATTGCCAGTGGGAATCTGATCTTAACGATTGCTGTACTTGCAATCTTGATAACAGCACCATTTGGAGCAATACTCATGGATAAAACCTATAAAAAACTACTTGTTCAAAAGAAATAACTTCATAATTTCAATAAAAAAGAGTACAATATAGTTGATGTATTCTTTTTTTGAATATAGTTTTAGAGTTTGGTGTTAAAATACTTAATGTGTTATCTATTTTCTAATGTATCGAAGATTTAACACGAGGAGATTATTATGAAAAGAAATAAGTTTGTTGTAATTGGTTCTGGACGTCTCGGAGCGAATATTGCAACCAAAATGTCCGAGCTTGGTGAAGATGTCATCATCATCGATGCTACTGAGGACTCATTTAGAAAGCTTCAAGAATCGTTTTCAGGTTACCAGGTTGTTGGTGATGCCACTGATTTATCCGTATTAGAAAACTCATATATTAAGCATGCAAAAGCAGTAGTTATTACAACAGATAGTGATAATGTTAACATTTTCCTATCTCATATTTGCTATTATGTCTATAATGTTCCTAAAATTTTCGTTCGATTGGCTGATACTGAAAAAGGCCGTCTTTTGGAAGGTACTTATATTAAAGCAATCTATCCATTCACTTTATCCCTACATGAATTTATGACTTTAAGCGAAGTGGAGGAAGAATAAAATGAAAATAGTTATTACAGGCGGTAAGCACGAGGCTGACTTTATTGTCAAAATGCTTCAAGAAGAACATCATCATTTGATTATAATCAATCAAGATCGAGATTTTGCTGAATATATTAGTTCTCATAATGATATTGCAGTTTTTCCAGGAGATCCTACAAAGGCTTATACATTATCAGATGCAGAAGCACATAATGCAGATGTATTACTCGCTTTATCAGATAATGATACTGATAATTATATTACTTGTATTACTGCAAAAAGATTATTCAATGTTAAAAAAACAGTTTCTAAGGTTAGAAACCCTAAAAACGTTGAATTGTTTAAGAAATTAGGTGTAGATTCAGTCATTTCATCAACCTATTTACTTGCACAAACTATTTTAAATGAATCATCGATTGAAAATATGATTAAAACACTATCGATTGAAGATGAAAAGATTGTGATGATTGAACTTGAAGTAGAAAATGAGTTCGTTTTAGTAAACAAACGGATTATGGATATCCATTTCCCAAAAAATATCAATATCAGTTGTATCTTTAGAGATCCCCATGTAATCATTCCAAACGGGAATACAGTAATTAAGCCAATGGACAAACTCATTATTATTTCTACTCCTAATGAGAAGGATGAAATTATTGAATACATCCAGAAGAAAAAATAAATATGAATAAAAAAATAGTTTCAGGATATCCATTAATTATCAATTACCTTGGCATTTTTGCTATTTTAATTGGTTTTATCAATTTGTTACCATTAATATTGATTCCTTTTAGAATGGAAGACATCAAAGATTCCTATCTTTTTCTATACCCCGGAGGTATTAGTATATTAATAGGGTCAATTGTTTTTATTTACTTTAAAGGAAGGGAAAAAGGTAAATTAGAAAGAAATCAAGATGCGATATTAGTAGTTTGCATTTGGATTATGGCAATTTTGATTTCCTCGATGCCTTTTATTTTAACAGGAAATTATACATTTACTCAAGCGATATTTGAATCCACAAGTGGCTATTCAACTACTGGTTTAACTGTTGTAGATGTTACAGTAGCACCTAAAGCGCTTTTGCTATTTAGAAGTCTGTTACAGTTTTTTGGTGGTATTGGTCTTGTTTTGGTACTAACTTCTGCGATTTCAGATAAATTTGGAATGAGACTTTATAGTGCTGAAGGCCATAGCGATAAGCTAATGCCGAATCTGATTCGTTCAGGTAGAACTATACTTTCAATATACATCGGTTATATCACAATAGGAGTTATGTTATATTTGATTTTTGGAATGCCTTTTTTTGACGCGATCAATCATGCAATATCTGCAGTTGCTACTGGTGGTTTTTCCACACAAAAAGCAAGTATTGGTTACTATAATAGTGTTCCTATAGAAATTATAACCATGGTATTGATGCTATTAGGTGGAACAAATTTCTTTGTTCATTTGATGCTTTTGCGTGGTAAATTGAAAAATGTAATTGGTCATGTGGAAGTAAAGCTTTTAGGTATTATGATATTAATTGGCTTTCCACTCTTTACTTTAAACCTGTTAAGCACTTATAATGGAAATGTTTTGCAATCTTTAAGAGTCGGATCTTTCCAGTTTATCTCTGCTGCTACAGGTACAGGTTATCAAACAGTAGATTCATTTATTGGTGTAATGACACCTAGTTTTTTCTTCTTTGGATTAATCATATTAATGGTTTTAGGTGCTGGGATGGGATCTACAGCGGGTGGTATGAAGCAGTATAGAGTTGCATTAGCCTTCAAGAGTATGTATTGGAATGTGAAGGAGCAACTATCACACAAAAAAATAATACGCACTCATTTTATAAATAAAATTGGTTCTAAAACAGTAGTAGAACGCGAAGACATTGTATTCAACCATTCATTTTTAATGATTTATCTCGTTGTTCTAGTGATTGGTACCTTGATTTTCGCAAGCTTTGGTCACTCATTAGAAAATTCTTTATTTGAATTTGCTTCGTCATTAGGTACTGTTGGTCTCTCAGTTGGTATTACAGGCTATCACGCTCACCCCTTAATACTATGGACTTCAGCAATTGGAATGTTTTTAGGTAGACTTGAATTTTATGTAATTTTTATAGCAATAGCTAAGATATACATGGATGCAACTAAAAAAAAGATTGGAACTGAAAAAAAGATTGCTGAAATCAAATGATTTTGGCTTTTTTAAATAAACAGCATTTCACAAAGCTGATTGTGATAAAATAGAGGTAATCATGCAAGATATCGTCAGTATTTGCATCTTGTCGATATACGCTTTTTTTATGTAAGAGGTTGTACTATACTGTAGATGGGAGGAACTCCTGGATGTTAAAAATCATTTGGAATAAGGAAGATTTCGAGAAATTACAATCGAAGTTAACCAAAGAATACGATCTGGTTATTACCAGTGATCCAAATGAAGTACCAGAGAATATGGTTGGAATTATTGTTGATGAAAGCAATTTAGATCAAGTTAGACCCATCTTAGAGTTGATGGCAAGACAGAAATCTCAAATTCTATTACAAACAGTTTCGGGATGGATGCAAGTACAGACAGAAGAAATCACCTATCTTGAGGCATTTGGAGATGAAATCTATATGCATCGTGATCATGATTCATCACAAATCATCAAACAACCATTGTATCAATTAGAAGAGTTGCTTAAGCCCCATCATTTCGCAAGAATTGGAAAATCTTTTATAGTCAATATTACAAAAATTCGCTATATTAGAACCACATTCAATGCAAAGTTGGATTTAGAGCTCATCGATGGTACTCACCTTGAGGTTTCACGTTCCTTCGTCAAAGATTTCAAGAATGCTCTAGGCATTCAAAAAAAGGAGGATTAGTATGACCTTTATCGGATGGTTAATCGTATCAATATTATCAGTATTAGGTATCTTTTTTGCTATTCAGCTTGTAAGAGATATCGTATGGAATAAAAAGCTTGGCACCTATCACAAATCTAGTGGCATTCATTTGCCTAAAATACCAAAAATCTATTGGTTGAAGCGATCATATGGATATATTTTAACGTCTATGTTTGTAGCAACAACTGTTTTTTCAGGCGCATTTGATGTCCCAGTGATGATTGGAGATAAAGTGCTTTTGAATGCAACTCCAGTTGGAAGTGCAGAAACCATTAGGAGTTTAATTCAAAATCAACAAAGTGGATCATTTTGGGATTTTTTTGTTGGTGGTGATCGAGGTATGCTTGATTCTATGGTTCCTGAAGCAAATCAAGCTCCAGGAGAAAAAGCAGCAAGAGATTTCATTGGAACCAATGTTCAAGTTGAAGGTGTTGATGAGGCAGATATCGTGAAAACAGATGGCAATACCATCTATTATGCAGCAAGATATCAAAATATCGTTCGAGTCTTAACTGTTAATGATAATCACACAG
Source organism: Acholeplasmataceae bacterium (assembly GCA_030656435.1). Lineage (GTDB taxonomy): Bacteria > Bacillota_I > Bacilli_A > Acholeplasmatales > Acholeplasmataceae > Peloplasma. Next base: position 17,823 of record JAUSOA010000015.1, read on the forward strand.
TCACCCAAGAAGCAAATCTAGATTTAGGTAAGCTTTATACAGATTCATTATATCTTACTGAAACTCAACTGATAGTCATCGGATATATTTATGATTACCGCCCTTATGAATATATTGATGGCTCAGGAATGTATGATTATATGTATACTTCATTTACTGGTGCTGTAAGAATATATAATAAAGAAACACTTGAGCTTGAATATACACTTGAAACGGATTCAAACTTTTACGAACATCGATTAATTGGTGATGAAGAAAGAGGTTATGCTCTATTCCTTATCTCTAATAAATCTTTATATAGTGATGAGCTTAGACCAATGTTTAAGGAAACAGTAGATGGTGAAATCACAACAAATTACTTAGACTATTCAAGTATCTACTACTTTTCTGGAGTTCCTGTTTATGGAATGACAGTACTTACAGGTATCGATTTAGAGACATATGAAGTCAGTTCACAAGCATTTTTAGGGTATGTCTCCGAGATTTACGCTTCACCGACCTCTTTATATACTGTACAAAACTATTCTACTTATACATTAGGACAATATAAAAATAAAGTTCAAATCATTAAATATAATCTAGATATCGAAAATGCTAAAGTTTCCTATGCTGGTCAAAAACAGCTTTCAGGATATATCAGTGATCAATACTGGATGGATGAATTTGAAGGACATTTTAGAGTTGTTACAAGCTCATGGAGTCCAATTCACAATGAACTTCACATTTTAAAGGAAAACGATAAAACAGATGAACTTGATTTAGTTGGATCAATTACTCAAGGCTTAGGTTTAGTCAATGAAACAGTAAAATCTGTTCGATTTAGTGGCAATAGAGGCTTTGTAGTCACCTTTGAACAAACAGACCCACTCTACACAATCGATTTATCAAATCCTAAAAATCCGACAATTATTTCCATAGAAAAAGAACCCGGATATTCAACATACCTCCACGTTTGGAATGATGAGAAAACTCATCTCATCGGATTTGGATTTGATGCAGATTCAGAGGGTCGTGTCACAGGTCTAAGACTTTCAGCATTTGTTATTAGTGGAACAACGGAATTAAAGGGTGAGTCTGATGCTGTGGATTCATACATTCTAAACTCGATGGATGAGGATGGAATCTATTCCTACTCCTATTCAGAAGCTTCCTATAATCCAAAAGCAATGATTGTATCACCAAGTCACGGTATCATTGCATTTCCGGTGATGAGCTGGAAATATGAGCAAGTAGGAACTTGGGAATGGAACTATAGCTATGT
>JAUSOA010000049.1 GCA_030656435.1 Acholeplasmataceae bacterium
ATATGAATAGGCAAATAAAGGACTAGTAGATAAATCAACAATGGTAGTTGTAGATAGAGTTCCGGATGCGTAAGATTTAGTAATTGTTCCAGTATTTTCTCCTGCAATACTTCCAACAAATTTGTCTATCGCTGAAGATACATTAACAGTTACTCCAACCAAGCTTACTCCTGAAATAGTTCCTGAGTTTCTAGCAAACAGTCCAATATAGGTTTGGCTGGTTGAAATATTTAAGTTGGAAATGGAATATCCGTTCCCAAGGAAATTACCACTAAATGTTCCGCTTGCTCCACCAATTGGGGTGAATGGTACATTATTTAAGTTGATATTAGAAACTAAAATATAATTTCCAGAGAGTGGGTATCCTGTTGTTCCGATTTCGGACAAAGTAATATAGGGAGTTCCTCCGTTTTGTGAAACCCCTACATAGCCAGGGGGTAGAACACTCCAAGAACCAACCGATATCGATGCTGAACCTACCTCACTATCACCTTGAACAGAGGATGCCCAAAAGGCAAAAGAAATCCCTATATTGAATAGGAATGTAAATGTTAAAATAGTGAGAATGATGGCTTTATAGCGTACTAACTTCATTAATCATAGGCCTCTGTTTGTTAAGAAGTGATGGATACATATGAAAACATTAGAATCATGTGCTATTTATAATTATATATATATTTAATAAAAACTCAACTAAATTGCTTGTTGATTTTTTTAGTATTATTATAAAAATAAAAAGTATTCAACTATTTGTCGAATACCCTCATTTCAATGCTATTTTTCTTTTTTAATAAACTGATTTATTATAAATCTCCACTCATGATTCGGTCTGTTAAATCAGATGTTATTTGCTGGTAGAACTTAGCATCAATCTTATACTTCCATCTATAAATTACATACGAAAGTAAGATTAATAAAAGTGGAATAATGATCATTGATAATCTAAGACCTATAAGCATTTCAGGAGATACATTAGATGCGATCAATGCTCTTGCTTCTGCAGATGTAAGATTTGGATTGGCTTGCTTCGCTTGAGTAAGAGGTTGAATAACTCCACTATTCAATCCTGAAAATGCAAGTGTCATTGTGACGACAAATGTTTGGACTGCAGTAGCAAGCTTAGTAACAAAAGGATTAATCGCGAATACTACACTTTCGTTTCTAGTTCCTAACTTCCACTGACCATACTCGATTGTATCTGCTAGCATCACAAGTACAAGTACCTGAATAAAACCTTGTCCACTAAAAAGGACTAATCCTGCAAGACCTATGAATAACATGTTCATCGGAAGAATATATCCCACGCTCATAAATATTGCATAGCCTACTGTTATCATTCCAACAGCAATTGTAAATAGTTTCTTTCTTGTCATTTTTTTCATCAAGACTGGAAATAACCCTAACGCTGTTAATTGACTGACTGCTAGAATTCCAGAAAAAATTGTGAACTCTGCTCCACCATACTTATTAAAATCATAGTTAAAGAAATAAATACCTAATGATGTTGTTATAAAATATCCTATGTTAAATAATAGGATTGCGACAATCACTACAACCAATTGATCATTTTTAGCAATGATTTTAACCATATCAACTAATGTTGTCTTCTGTTGCTTCACATCAATGATAATATTCTTGGGTTGCTTAACAAGAAGAAAGATTACCACTTGAGAGATTATATAGATGATACAAATGATAAGTGCGATTATTGAGAATGCTTTAATAGGTCCACCGCTAAAATTTTGATAGATTAAGGGAACACTTGCAATCGTAATAAACATCCCAAGACTTGCAAATATTCTAGCCTTTGATCCAATTCTTTCTCTTTCGCTAGGGTCTGTTGTAAATGATGGATACATCGACCAGTAGGCGATGTCATTCATCGTAAACGTCATCCCTGATAATACATAAAGAATTCCAAAGACGACTATAAAAGCAGTTCCTGTTAGTCCTAAATCCTGAAATAATAGGAAGAAGATAACAGCAGATGAGAGTGCTCCGATTAAAATCCACGGTTTAAATTTTCCATATTTTGACTTCGTGTTATCAATGATTGTTCCCATGATTGGGTCATTGATTGCATCCCAAACTCTAGCAATTGCAATAATACTCCCTACTGCAACCAGCTGCCAATTAGAAAGTCCTAATGCGTCTGTTAAAAAAACAATTAAAAATGTTGAATATAGGGCATACATCATGTCACGACCAGCACCACTCATCGTATATGCATTGATCGTCTTCTTACTTACACCTACTGTCTCACTCATCACCGTTCTCCTTGACCTTTGATTTCATTTTTTTAAGCCCTTTTCTAAACTTAAGGTTCATGATATCCACCAAGCCTTCAGCCATTTGAAAGCTGAATTTCCCTGCTGAGAATAAAGCTAGCATTTGAATTGGTGTTTCCATCATTGTTTTTTTAGCAACTTCCTGTAAATACTCGCTCATATCCTTTGTTGCTTTCATGCCTTCCTTAACCACCATTTTCGCTACAATCTTTCCAACAAGGGTCTTACTTGCATCATCTAATGTTGATGAAAGCGTATATGGTCTCTTCTTGACGATGTTTTTAGGAGGAAGTGGTGTCATATATATCTTTGGGAAATCCGATGTGTCATAGGCATACTTTTGATAGGATAAAGAAGGATGATGAATCTCTTCCCCGTCCATTCCAAAGTCGAATGCTTCTATTTCATCTACAGCATTTTTAGAAACAAGTATTTCATATTCTCCCTTTTCAAGCACATAGCGCTTCTTATAAATGTCATAATATTCAAATGCTTTTTTAGGTAGGTCAATCTTGATTGTTTTTTCTTCATTAACATCTAGTTCAATCTTATCAAATGCCTTCAATTCTCTTCTTGCTTTAAAGACTGTTGAGACATTATTTCCGATATAGATTTGAATGACTTCCTTGCCCTTCATTTTTCCGGTATTTTGGATAGTCATCTCAATAATGAATTTTTCTTTATCCTCTTGAATGCTTATATCCTTATACTCAAAGGTAGTATAGCTTAATCCGTATCCAAATGGATATCTTACATGTTTATTGTATGTTTGATAGTAACGATATCCAATAAAAATAGATTCATCATAATAAACTGCGTTATTATCATCAGTAAGTGATACGTTACATGATTTGATATCATCTATAAATGTTTCTGCAAGTCTACCTGATGGGTTTACCTTTCCATAAAGGATATCCATAATTGCAGAGCTTGAACCCTGACCACCAAGATATGCTAATAACATTGCTTTCACATGGATATCAAAGCTTAGATTCATAACAGACCCACCAACAGCAACACAAATGACTTGTTCATTGACCTCTAATATATCGTGCAATAATTTCAATTGGTGACTCGGAAGATCTAATGATGTTCTATCGAATCCTTCAGCTTCATGTGATTCAGGTAAACCAAGTAAGAATACAACCTTATCGGCACTCTTAGCAAGTGAAACTGCTTCTTTAGCTAATTCTTCATCATGCTTTGTGTGTGCTATGGAGTATCCTTTAGAAATATTGATATTGGAAGAATAGTCTTTATAGATATCAGCTATTTGATCAACTCTTGTAGGGTTGATATGGGAAGATCCCCCACCTTGATATCTCATATCATCTACAAACCCACCAACAATAAGAACTTTGTCTTCCTTTGTTAACGGTAGCATCTTTTCATTTTTGAGTAACACCATGGACTCAGCTGCAATTCTAACTGCTTCCTTGTGATGGAGTTCGTGATCAATTGGTTCAACTTCAATTTTTTTATACATCCGAACAAGCTCAACCATACGATCTGCTGATTTATTAACAGCAATCTTTAATGCTTCATCCTTATGAATGGCCTCTAAAACTTGTTTGGTTCTATATCCCATGGATGATGGCATTTCGAGATCTGTTCCTGCTTTTAAGGATTCAATTCGATTATGGACTGCTCCCCAATCGCTTAAGACTACACCATAATAACCCCATTCTTTTCTAAGTATCTTTGATAGATAATGGTGTTCTGTTGCATATCTTCCATTGATTTTATTATAGCTTGCCATGAGTGTTGCTGGATTTTCCTTGACAACACGTTCAAATGCCTTTAAATAAATTTCACGAAGTGCTCGTTCATCAACGATACTATCAATAAAGAATCTATTTTTTTCTTGGTTGTTTGCGAAGAAATGTTTGACCGATGTTCCTACACCAGAATCCTCAACCGCTCTAACAAAGGCTGCTGCAAGTTCACCCGCTAAATATGGATCCTCAGAAAAATATTCAAAGTTTCTTCCACAAAGAGGTGTTCTTTTCATGTTAATGCCTGGTCCGAGTATTATATTGACTTGATTTGCTTTTGCTTCCTTAGCGAGTAGTTTTCCCATATTTGAAAGCAGGTTTCGATCAAAGCTACATGCTGTTAGGCTTGCTGTTGGAAAACAGGTCGCTGGAATACTTCCCATAACCCCTAGATTATCCTTTGACTCATATTGCTTTCTTAAGCCATGTGGTCCATCTGCCATCATGATTGATGGAAGACCGTTTATGGGTTTTGTATGCCATACATCTAAGCCATCTAGAAGTGCTACTTTTTCTTCTACTGTTAGCTTCATAAAACGTTCACCTCTTCTATAATTAATTGACCTTCAGATTCAACTTCTATATATCCAACTCCAGAGGAGCAACTTTTTATCCAAAATGCGATAGCTCCTCCTAAGAGGTTCACCTCTGATGGACCAATCAGTTCAATAGAACCAGTTGCTTTAATATGAATTGAATCCGTTGCGTAAGGAATAAGTTCTTGATGCTGATTAACCTTCTTGATCACATATCTTTTTACATCATAGGTTTCCTCATGCTTCATTTCAGATAAAGAAGTTTCGAGGAGCAAGTCAAAGCTATGATTGTTTTCTTTATACACAGTTTTCATTAGCTTATCATCAATGTATCCTTCAAACTTGTAAATGGTTCCCTTTGATCCCCATCCAGTCATGTACTTATAAAACAATTGTACACCCATATCATAGGTCATCTTGTATTTTTTTAATACATAAAGCATTGATAATTTATAACGTAGTGGGAGATTATTGCCATATAGAGTCACTGCCTTCATCACTTTTTTTGTTCTCTCAGCATCTCTAGCCTTAATTTTTTCGTTTTTTGCTAAGGATTCGCCTATTAAATCATCAATTATTATTGGCGGATGATTTAAATGGGGATACTTCTTTTTATTTGGATAAAACGTTTGAATGTAATCATTATTCTTATATAGCTTGACATAATCCATATTGGTCATAACAATAACAGCTGGTAGGTTTCCTCCTGGATACTCACCGATATTCATCGTTGAAGTTACCTCTAAAACAAGGTCGTCAGAGCCTTCAGCACTATATGCATAACTTGCTACCTTAGGTATTCTATACATATCTAGGACACCGTGGTAACATACCTTATCTCCACTGCCAAAATCAGAATGGGTATTATAGTCATTCATGCACCATCCAATGCCACCTGAAATTCCATTATTTGGCTCTTTGATGCTATTCATGACATTCAAGTGTCTTTTCATGTGCTCGATTCGATGTGACTCATCGTCAAAGATTTTAGTTGGAAACATATGTCCCATATATTCAGTAACAAGATATGGAACTTCCTTCGTAATCTTCTTTCTTTTTTCAAGTCCAGAATTGGTTCCTATATGTGAAAAATCATTATATGTATAAACATCTTCTAAAAATTCACTATTCGCCATATTTCTAACTCCACCAGTTTGTCTTGTTGGATCATATGCTCTGGCGATATCATTGGTTCTCTTGTAAAAATCATGATTATCAGGAGATTCATTGATTCGAACACCCCATAAAATAATGGATGGATGATTACGATCTCTTAAAATCATTTCCTTGACATGCTGATAGCTTATTTCCTTCCAGGAGTCAGTTCCTATATGCTGCCAACCAGGTATTTCTTCGAAGACTAAAAGCCCGATTTCATCGCATCTTCTAATGAAATGCTTAGACTGTGGGTAGTGTGAGGTTCTAACAATATTTAGACCTAGCTGATATTTTAATATGTCTGCATCCTCTATCTGTGCACTTCTTGGCATTGCATAACCAACATATGGATAGCTTTGATGTCTATTGAGCCCGATGAGCTTAACTGGATTTCCATTTAAATAAAATCCATCTGTTTTAAATATTGCTGAACGAATGCCAAATCGTTCCATCACGTGGTCGCTATCCTTTAGATTCTTATAATGCAAATAGACTGTATAAAGATTTGGGTTAT
>JAUSOA010000060.1 GCA_030656435.1 Acholeplasmataceae bacterium
ATGGGAGATTACCTACATCAAGTACATGTTCATCCATAATATCTATTGATACACTATACGCAAATGCTTTATACCACTCTTTAAAAAAGCTTTCAATCTTCATAATTATACCTCATAAAATTAAATCACTCATTTTTCTCCTTGCTAAGTCACACTAAGTCTTGGATCCTGTTTATCACATAGATAAAACATACTCGTCACAATCTTTTTAATATGTCGTGATGTCCGATATCTAACATGAGTATCAAATTTTCGTCTTGATAGGTCCATATGACACGAATCGACATATTGATACTAGACTCAAACAAAATTTCGCTTCCTTTAATCTTTTTCGTTCTAAGACTTGGATGTCTATGATTTTCTATAAACAAAGATAGTTTCTCATAGAATATTTTCTTCTCCTTATCTTGTAGTTTAGAAAAGGATTTCTTAAATCTACTAGAGAACAGGATTTCATATTTCATTTCTTTTTCTCATTTTTATTTATGTCGTTTTCATCTAGATCTTCCAAATATCCAATGGCATCTTCTACAGATTTAAATGGACCGACATTGTACTTTATAGGCTCTTCATTTAATCTCATTACAGTATCTTCAAGTTTTTTGATATAGGATTTTGAATATACTGCTACGGGTTCAATCATGATTGCCCCTTCCTTTACAGAAACTTCGAGATGATCTCCTTCTTGAAGTTTTAGTTCATCAACAATTTCTTTTGGTATCGTTATTTGTGATTTTTTTCTCAAATCAATAATCATTCTATCAACCTCATATCCTACTTTCTTACTTTCTGACTATAATTATATCAATTGTTTAGGGATTTATCAATAGCCAAATTCAAGATTTTTAATACAATATCTTATTATAAAAAAGTTTTGATACGAATTGTATCAAAACTGGTTACTCGATTGTCTAAGGTATAGGGGTTTAATACAATTTTAGCATCCCTATCTTCTAATCGTGTAAAATTTTAGCACCTCTGTTGATGAGCATGTGTTTGCTTTATAGTGATAACATGTGAATGTTAGATGTTGTTTATTTTGGGCTCTTTTCAATTATTAACCCATAAACCGAATTTGTCATTTCTATTTGATGTTTAACTATGTAAGATAACTTGAATTTTTCAGATTTGAAGATTTTTTTTGATATCAACTTGAATTCTTTATTTACTTGCAAAATTCTTACCTTATCAGGATTACTATTGTTGATAATGTTAATCCTTGGTACCCATAAGTTAGGGTCCAACCTATACACTGAAAATTGAATTTTTTGTCCATGCTTATTTACATATGAGCTTGAATCTTCATGATATGAGAAGCCAAAATTTGTGAGAAAATTTAAAGTTGCTATAAAATCTTTCTTCTTTAACTTCCATAAATCATTCACAGAATCCCCTCCTCATTTATGCAATTAGTGTTTATACCTTTTCGAAAAAGCAATAATAATTAATCTTTTGTGTTTTTTTTAATTCCAATTATAGGTTCTTAGTCTCTATGAATATAGACCAATGAATCCCCAATATATTGTCTCATTTCTCTCCATCTTAACGACTTAGCTTTTATCCAAGTTAACCAATTTGAATTCCCATCTAACTCATCTATTGGTACATCTGCAGAATTAGCAAAATAAATATATCCATCTTTTTGTTTTATCAGTAATCCACTTATAATTGAGTCATAATCTTCTTTAGATGGAACAAGATTAAAACGTTCAACTCCATCAAATAAGAATTCTATAACAGAATGTTCTCTATTTTGCTTTTGAATAATCATATATATTTGTCTAAGGTCATCAATTGGTTTCATTCTCGAATCAGCACTTACATAAGATCCACTAATATATTTAACTTCTTTAATGCAAGCATCATAAAAATATCCAAAAAATGCTGAAACATATTCGATATCTATTTCGTTGTCTATACTGTTCCATAGTTGTTCCATATTAGATTTCTCCCGATTTCAAAGGTTATTAACTTACTT
>JAUSOA010000089.1 GCA_030656435.1 Acholeplasmataceae bacterium
ATATCCGATACACTTAAACTTGCTTTAATTGTGCCGTCAATAAAATAAGTGAGTCCATGAACAACAGATTCTCGGTGTAAAACAGTCTCTATTTTTTCATACGGAAGATTAAAGAGATGGTGTGCCTCGATGACTTCAAGTCCTTTATTCATCATGGTTGCACTATCTATAGTTATTTTAGCCCCCATGCTCCAATTTGGGTGCTTTAATGCTTCATCTAATGTAACATTAACAAGATCTTCTCTTTTCAAGTCTCTAAATGTACCACCACTTGCTGTGATAACCACTTTAAAGATGTTTTTTGGATCTTCGCCATCTAGGGTTTGCCACAAGGCACTGTGCTCAGAATCAATAGGATATAGCTTGACTCGATAGGTATCGATTAATTCTTTAATATAATCACCTGCCATTACAAGTGTTTCCTTATTCGCTAGTGCAATATCTTTTCCCGATTTAATCGCTTCAACTGTTGGTCTTAGTCCAGCAGAACCTGATAAGGCATTGACTAAGATTCCCTTGACTGGATAAGTTGATAATTCTATTAATCCGTAGTTACCATAAACAAATTTGATGTTGGGATATTTCAATTGATATTCAATCACTTGATTCTCTTCTCTTAGACAAACAATCTCAACCGAAAAACGATCGAGAATTTGGATATTGGTTTCCTTATGACTTCCTAAGGAAATTCCGATTAAATTGAAGTCATATGGAGCTTTTTCGATTACATCTAAAGTTTGAAGTCCGATGGATCCTGCAGCTCCTAGGATATATATATTTTTCATACAATAATTGCTGGATATAATCTATAAATCAAGAGGAATACAGCAGTCAAAAACATAGCAACAAACAATACAGAATCAAAACGATCTAGAAGTCCACCATGTCCTGGAAGTAAAGTTCCAAAATCTTTGATATTATAGGTTCTTTTCAAGCGAGATGCGACAAGATCGCCTATTTGTGCAAAAATACTGGCAAAAAATGTGACTGGAACAATAATGAGTCCTTGTACCCAAAGCGGATTATTCTCACCAAGGGTAGAAAAATTATCTAACAAGGTCTGTTCTCCTCCAGAATTCACAAAATTACCAATCCATGTCCCTGGATAAAATACGGAACCATAGTATAGAGCAAAGGCTGAGCCTATTATTGTAGCAAATATCGTTCCAGCAATCGCACCTTCCCATGATTTCTTGGGACTGATATGAGGGGCAAGCTTATGCTTTCCATATTTCATACCAAATATATATGCAAATATATCAGTTGAGGATGTAATGATCAATAAGTAAACAATAAATCTAACTCCTAAAAATCTGAGGATAACAATGGATGCAGCACCAAGACCAACATAATTGATAATCGTGAGTGCCTTACCAACATCTTCTCCATTGAAATCTCTAAATAAGACTAGAAAACTGAGTAATACAATCGTAAAAATTGGTATAGTTATGCTTAGTGCACCATTCGCTTGAAGAGGATTGTGTTTAATGTTACCTAAAACACCACCTACTGAATAGAATGTTGCAAGTGCAAGAAGCATAATCCCTATTTTTGGAAGGAGTTGAAACTTCTTCTTACTTTCATACATGCGAATCATTTCATGTGATGCAATCAAGACGAAAAGCGACATCAACACCTGAAATAATTCAAGAAATATTTCAATGCTGACAACTGGTATTAAAATGACGGCGAGTATGATTCCTGTAATTAAGCGATCTCTCATGCTAAACCTCCAAAACGACGATGTCTTTTCTGATAATTCTTTAAGGCTTTCTTTAATTCTTTTTCTCTAAATGCTGGCCAGTGTACCTTCGTAAAATAAAACTCTGCATAAGAAACTTGCCATAGTAAAAAGTTGGATAATCTTTGTTCTCCACTAGTGCGAATTAATAAATCGACTGGTTCTTTAATCATTAATTTTTCTTCTAGAGATTCTTTGGTTATGGGTAGCTTAGATTGATTCACAGCGGTAATGATTTCGTCATATGCACCATAATCGACAGCGATACAAAGTTCAAAACCAAAATGATCTTTGGTTTCATTCGTAATAATATCCATAATCTCAGTAAGTTCTTTTGAAAATCTATCCTTGCGTCCAGCAAAAGTAATTTTATAGTCTATTTCATTCATTCTATCTCTGTTTTTATAAAAAAGCTCGATTGGCTTTGTCATTAAATAAGTAACTTCATCCTCTGGTCTCTTCCAATTTTCAGTGGAGAATGCGTAAACCGTTAGTTTTTTAATACCTAAATTTTTAGCAGCTTTTGCAATACGAAAAAGATTGAGTCCACCTTGATAGTGTCCAAATGATCTTGGTTGTCCAAATTTTTTCGCCCAACGTCCGTTACCATCTAAAATAATCGCAACATGCACTGGTATTTTTTTATCTATCACTCATATCACCTTAATACATTATACCGTATTTAGTTTGGTTTTTAAACAGCAAAACTGTTTTAACATATTTCTACAAAAAGAAAATCGAACTCCCTTCAAATGAACAGGAAATGAAGTTCGATTTAACAAATCAATCCATTTTTATATATCGTAATAGTTTAACAATGTTGCAGGTGATTTTCTAAGTAATCTAAACATTGGAATCATTCCCAATAGGCCAATCATATAAATTGATAGTATTCCAATGATCACTCCAATTGGTGTAACTAAGAAATAATAGGAACCTCCTACGAGAGCTTCATCAATTCTGTCAATAAATATTGTGAGTAATATAAATCCAACAATTGAGGAAGAGGTTAGTCTAACCATTGTTTCAGCAATGAATTTTTTCATGATGTCAATTTTTCTTACACCAAGAGCTCTATAGACACTTATTTCTTGAATTTGAGCTGCTAAAGATGATTTCAACATAAAGTATATACTAACAAATGACAATACAATCAATAGGATTCCTAATACCATCAGCGTTCTAAGTCCTAGCAAGAAGACTCTGCCTTCATTCATCGCATTTTGATATGGCCATGATAGTTGTATTGATGAGAATGTGTTTTCTAAGGAAACAATAGTTTTTGCTGGGTTTATAGAATAAATAGCAATATCAATTTGTGTGATGGTATATTGAAATAAACGATATGAAACATCATTTGCAGGTAGTAATAGGGTTTCAACAAATTGATCATTATCATAGGAGTAAGTACCTGTCGCATATACTAAGAAATCAATCTCAAATCGATTTCCACTAGAAAAATCGAATACTTCAATTCCAGGATATAGAGAAACTAAGGATTCCGGAACTAAGACCTCGTAATCATTTCTTTCAAAGGAATAAGCAGTTGGCATTCTCCCATTTAAATGAAAGTTTTCATCGCCGATAAACATTTCAGATGCAAGGATGTTATGACCATTATGTGAATTGAAAAAGACAAGTGCTTCTCTAGCAACATATATGCGTCTCGCTCCAGTATTGACGATTCCTGTAATTACAAATGGTTTATCCGGAATATACATGTTCTCAATTTTTCTGCCGATAACTTGATCGTATGTCCACATTCCAGCTTTTCGAAGTGTCGATGAGCTTCTTGCATAATCTGATAAAATGATTGAAAAATCCACTGCAATTTCATATTGATTTTCTGGTAGTCTTCCATGAACCAATTCGCTTTCACTAATATGCTCATGGATACCAAGTCCAGCATTTAGAAATGGTCTTTGCAGCTGATCGATAGAATCAATTTCAAAAATCATTGGTGATGGCTTATAAACATTGATGAAAAATGTTTCATCTCCATCCTCTCTCATTTGCATGATGGTTCGGTAATTTACACCACTTGGAATCACTCCATTAGCAAATATATAATTGGGTTGGTCTGAGGTAAATAGCATTCTATTGGAAAGCACGTTATTAATAAAGGGGATACCAAACGCCATCACCATTCCCATTAAAAAGAATATAGAGAGCATAAGAGACGTTTTTTTGGACAGGTTGAACATTCCCTCAAACGCCTGTTTAAAAGCCTTCTTGAGCGATAAAAAGCTGTTTTTATGGTGATTTTTCTCGATGCCTTCCAACTCTTTAAGGGAAAACTTAGTTTCTTCAATTAGTTTTTCCTGTTCTTCACTAGTCAGTTCTCTTTCAATTGTGATATTGGATTCATTATTGACAACACGAACATTCTTAATTGAATCTCCAACATCAAGATATAAAGTCTCATTTCTGATAATCAAAGTGATTTCATTTGGTTTTTTCGTTTCCTCATCACTATGATATGCATCTATTTTCCAAAATGGATTGATGATTTTTTCATCCTGTTTCAAGTCCTTGAGGAAAATCGTATGGTCGTCGATTGCATAATGTGATTTGTTTTCATTTAAGCGATCGCTTAGGATGAAACCATCCTTAATTTCGATAATCCGGTCTGCATAATGATTGACCAGATTTTTCTCATGCGTCACCAAAATAACTAGCTTCTCTTCAGAAATCTTTTTGATAATATTCATGATTTCAAATGTATTTCTAGTATCTAGGTTACCTGTAGGTTCATCGGCTAAAATAACCTTAGGATTTTTTACGATTGCTCTAGCGATTGCAATTCTTTGCTGCTGACCACCAGAAAGCTGATTTATATATCTAGCTCTAAAGTGGTGCATCTTGACAGCCTTGAGTGTGTATAGGACTCTTCGTTCTATTTCTACTTCATCCTTTAATCCAAGTATTCTTAGGGATAGCGCGATATTTTCATAGACTGTGAGTGTAGGTATTAGATGATAGTTTTGGAAGATATAACCAATATCTTGATTTCTAATTGCATCCCAAGATTGACTGCTTCCACTTTTAATCAGTTGATTACCGATTTCAATTTCACCTGCACTCGGTTTCTCTAAGCCACCCAGTATATTTAAAAATGTGGTCTTTCCTGAGCCCGATTGCCCTAAAAGAACAATCAATCCTTTATCAGGAAAATCGACTGTGATATCGTTTAACACACGTATTTTATTATTTACACCAAAGCTTTTCTGTAAGTTTCTTACTTTGATCATCTTCTACACCTCCGCGCTTTTGCTCAAAGTTTCAATCACAGAAATTTCATAAATGCTTTGATTGAACTTGATTGGTGTGATGATTGTCATATATGAAAATACGAAGAAGACGATAATAATATCAATGGCTTCAATATATCTTAAACTATTTTGTACGGTTGGTATCAATAAAACCAAAAATAGACCTAATACGAGTGTAAGTAGAGTCCCTATAATGATTTGGAGGGTTTGCTCAAGGAAAATTAGGCGACCTAAAAAGCGCTTGCTTGCTCCAATAGAGCGATAAATCGCGAAATCCTTACGTCTAGTAGCTACCATATTTTTAAACACAACCCTGAGTAGCATCAGCATCAAAAGACCTACGAAAAAGATCATTAGATATGACCCGACTGTAAGCACATAACCAAACGAGGAGTAATCCATATTTTGAGTGAGCGCTTCATAATAGACAATATATTCATTTTGATCAATTGAGTTTTTGAGTCTTGTCCCATCGAATCTGTCATAAACATTTAAAACAATACGGTATCTATGGTCAAGCGAGGTAAACTCAGTAACCATTTCTTGATAGAGGTCTTCACTTAAAAAGATACTCATAGATGACTCTGAGAAAATATAGCTTGCATTCACTGCAATCTCTTTTTCTTGATTATATCCTGTTATCATTTTAAGAATTGAACTTCTGCTTCCTTGACCAGGATAGCTAATATAGGCAACAACTTCACCACTTCCTAGATTACTATCTACAAAATAGTTTCGATATAGGTTATCTCTGTCTAAGTCTTCAAAGGTATCTATAAGCTGAATTGTTGTTTTATTGACAATTGATTTAAAGACAAAGTCAGGATTAATAAAAAAGTCATCGTGGAAATATACCGATTTACTGACTTTAGAAGAGATACCTACAACAGTAAACTCGAATGGCTCAAAGCCAATGGTTCTAAGCGTTAGTGGATCACCTATTTTTGCATCCAAATAAATTTTTAAGTCCTCAGAAATCATAATCTCGTTTATATTTTGAGGAAATCTGCCCTCAAAAATATCGCTTTGCTTGAGGACTTGTGTACGCTCGCTAAATATTCTAGTTCTTCCAATCGAAACGAATAATGATGTAATGGTCTCAAATTCATTGATTTCCTTTACGTATCTATTAGCTCTAAACATTTGAACTTCTTGATCAGAAAGAGCTTGTTGATCAAGCCTTTGGATGATTAATTGATGTTCGCTTGCCTCAATAGAATCTGGTAAAAGACTGTTTTGATGGAATAGACTGTTGGTTGTTCCATAAATCATAAATGCTAAAAATACAAAAATCGCTTGTAAGAGTAGCATGAATATAAATTTTTTAGGTGCTGCAAATAAATTTCTGATTGCAATTTGTGCTGTAGTCTTAAAATTAATTCTCTTTTGTTCGACAGGCTTCGCTTCATTCTTTGTATCTTTTTGGATGAGTTGAATATCTTCAATCACTTCACCATCGCTCATTTTAATGCGTCTAGTCGCATATTTTTCTACCTCAGCAAAGTGGTGTGTGACTAAAACGACTAGCTTATCCTTAGATACTTCATGGAGAAGCTTAATTATTTCTTCACCAGTCTTTGAATCTAGGTTCCCGGTTGGTTCATCACATAAAATTGCAGGACAATCTTTTGCTAGTGCTCTAGCAATCACAGTTCTTTGTTTTTCTCCACCAGAGAGTTTGCTTGCTTTGTGATGGACTCGATGTGATAATCCAACACGCTCGATAATCTCAAGTGCTCTATTTTTTCTATCTTTTTCTTCATAGCCTTGAAATTCTAGTGACATTAAGATGTTTTGCAGTACTGTATATGACTCGATAATATTATAGTTTTGAAAAACGAAGCCAACATAGGCAGCTCGATAGGATTCCCACTGTGCAATCGTATAATGAGATGTTGGTTCACTAAATAGAAAAAATTCACCTTCTTCAAAGGTATCAAGTCCACTTAATATATTGAGAAGTGTTGATTTTCCAGATCCACTTTCACCAGTTACAGCAACAAATTCTCCTATTTTAAACTCTAAACTCACTTTTCTCATGCCAACAGCAACGAGTGCATTGGATTTGTAATACTTAGATACCTGTTCAAGTCTGATCATGACATCACATCCGTCTCTTGTATTCTTTAATTATAACCTCAAAGACCTATTTTATTCAATTCATTCGGGTCTATTTGATGAAATATTGAAAAAAGGTCTAGCTTATTAAGCTAAACCTGAAGACATCATCAATTCTAAATATCGTATTGTGAAAGAATTTGAGCTGGTGATTTGGATAATAATCGTGAAATTGGTATAAGTCCTACAAGACCAATCGAATAAATTAATAGCACTCCAATCAAGACTCCTTCAGTGGATACAAGAAAATAATTCGCACTGCCTATGAGTAAATTTTGAGTTTCTTTAATTATAAGTGTCGATATCAAGAAGAAAGTCAAGCTTGAGAATGTCATAGTGACAAGAATCTCAGCAACATATTGCTTGATGATATCATATTTTTTTACTCCAAGCGCTCGATAAACACTAATTTCATAAATCTTAGATGTCATAGATGCCTTAAGCATGAAATATACACATGCAATTGAAAGGATAACAAGTAAAATTCCTAATATAATAAAGGATTGTAGTCCAAGAAGAAATACTTTTCCTTCATTCGCTGCATTTTGATAAGGCCAATCGATTTGAGCTGTTGAAAATAAAGCTTCAATCGCAATCATTGTTCTTTCTGGGTTTCTTGATACAATCGATAAATTACGTTGGTTGGTCGTATATTGGAAAAGTCTTAGGGAAAAATCTTCTGATGGTAATAAAACAGTTTGGAAGAAGTTTTTTTCTCCCACATATTCATAATAGCCCGAAACATAAACCTGATAATCTACTTGATAGGGTTCGCCACTTTCAAAATCCCACGTTTCTAAGTCGGTGTAAAAATATAGAAGTTCCTTTGGAATCATGACTTCATAACGTCCTAAGTTTGAATCATATGCTCTAGGTAATCTACCAGTATAGATAAAATCTGAATCATCTACAAACATTTCATAAGGAAGAATCTTTCGATCATCATTCGAACCTAAAAATGCCATTGCTTCCTTTGCTGCATAAACCCTTTTCGCTCCTGTGTTGACAACAGCGGTAACAATAAATGGTCGCTCTGGAAGATATAGATTGACAATGTTTCTACCAATAATCATCTCATAATCCCATACTCCAGCAGCTTTTAATTGGCTAATACCCTGGGTGTAATCCTCGAGAATTAAGCTGTAATCAATAGCAATCTCATACTTATTTTCTGGTAATCTACCAAACATCAAATGATTACTCGATAAATGATTATGGATACCTAAATCACTATTGATGTAAATTGTATTTTCACCCTGTAGATTAGGTGTATCAAATAGAATCGGTGATTTTTTAAAAATATTAATATAGAATGTATCATCGCCTGCTTCTTTGACTGCTTGCAGTAAACGATAATTTGCTCCAGTCGATGCAATATATTTGACGTTAATTAAGTTTTGCTGATCACTCACATACATGACGCGCTCTGATTTCACATTCATTAAAAATGGAATACCAACTGCAATAACAAAACCCATCAAAGCGAAGACAAAAAACATCATTTTTGCCTTTTTAGAGAGATTAAATAGTGAAACGAAAGAATTCTTAATTGCTTTTCGAATCGATAAAAACGATCGACTTCTCTTTCTTGACTCATCGTGAGAAAGTATCGATAAATCAAAATCCGATCCTTTATGATTCATTTTGACATCACTTGATAATTGCTCTTTGTTGAGCTGAATGGTGCGATCTTGATTCAGTATTTTATAATTTTTAATGGATCCACTGACATCGAGATAAAGTGTTTTATTTCTAACAATCATTGTAACTTTATAAGGGACTTTGGGTTCATCATCATCACTGAAAAGTTCAATATTCCATTTTTCTTCTTTAATTTTGGCGTCATCATTTAAGTCTTTTAAATAAATGGTGTTGTCATCTACAAATGTGTAGTTTGTTTTTTCATTGATATAATCGCTGATGACTATTCCATCTTTGACTTCTATAATGCGATCTGCATAATGCTTAACAAGATGCTTTTCATGTGAAACTAAGATAACTAGCTTATCTTCAGCAATCTTTTGGATGATATTCATAACCTCATAGGTATTTTTAGAATCTAAATTACCTGTTGGTTCATCGGCTAAAATTACTTTAGGGTTTTTAACAATCGCTCTTGCAATCGCAACTCTTTGTTGTTGCCCACCGGACAGTTGAGTAGAAAGTCTTCCTCTAAAGTTGAGCATCCCAACTGCATCAAGAGTATAAAATACGCGCTTTTGAATCTCTTTTTCATCTTGGTAGCCAAGAATGCGCAATGACATCGCAACATTTTCATAAACAGTAAGTGTTGGTATCAAATGGTAATTTTGAAATATATATCCGATATCCTTACTTCTGATGTTTCCCCAAGCTCTTTCAGATGACAATTTGATGTTTTTTTGAAACATCTCGATTTTTCCATCATCTGCACTTTCGAGTCCACCAAGAATATTTAAGAATGTTGTCTTACCAGATCCTGAATGCCCAAGCAAAACAACCAACCCTTTTTCAGGGAAGTCGATGGTTAAATCTTTGATAACTTTGATTCTATTATTTTTCCCGAAGGATTTGTTTAAATGGTTGACTTTAATCATCATTTACACCTCCGTACTGCTTCTCAAGGTATCGATGACAGATATCTCAAAAATCATTTGATTAAATTTAACTGGCGTTCTAATCGTCATATAACTAAAGATTGCAAGTACAACTATAATGTCTAAAATGGATATAAATTTCATAATTGATTCCACTTTATCGTTCGAAAGAACTAAAATCAATACAATGATAAAGGTGAGTGCTGTACCAATCAATATTTGAATGACTTGTTCCATAACAACAAGAAAAGATAAAAACTTTTGATTTGCACCTACTGATCTAAAAATAGCGAAATCCTTGCGTCTTGTTGCAACCATATTCTTAAATACAAATCTTAAAAGAGTGAACATAAACATTGCAACAAATAATATAGATGCATAGGAAGCAACTCTCAGTATGATACCAAAGGATGTTGCACCTGAGTTTGGTGTTAGGATCTTATAATATACTATAAATTCTGTTTGATCGATTTCCTTCATTAATCGAGTGCCATCGTATTGATCATATACATTTAATACAATTTTATATCGCAAGGAAGGATCTGTAAAATGTTCAATGAATTCGTCATATGTATTACTATCTACAAAAAGTGTTCTTTCCCTTTCGGTATAGATAAAGGTAGTTGCTAATGATATATCGAACTTAGTTCCATAACCTGTTTCCATGACCATTCCTGTATTTCTTTGACCAGGTAATTCATAATACACTCTGGCGATTGCAGTACCTTCTAGTAAATCTGAATTCTCATAAATCATTCGATAAGTTGTTGTAAGAGAATTTGAATTCACTAGATCTGTAATTGTTAAGCCTGTGGTTTGCACAATCGACTTAAAAATCATTTCTTTATTGTTAAAGAAATCCTTGTGAAAGTATACAGCACTGCTAACCTTCGAACTAATGCCAACAATTTGATACTCAAATTCTTCGTTATTCAGTGTTTTTAAGGTGATAGGCTGATTGATATCAACACCTAAGTAAACGACTAAATCAGCGGAAATAACGATCTCAGATTCATTAGCTGGGAATCTACCCTTAGATAAATCTCCACGTTTTAAAACCTCAACTCTTTCTGAAAATATGGGTTCTCTATCAATTGTAGAAAATAAAGTGCTAATCGATTCAAAATCATTAACTGCTTGTACGTATTTTTTAGCTTTAAACATATCAATTTCAGACTGTGTGAAGGGTTGATTGTTCAATTTTTGAACAATCATTTGATGCTCACTTGCTCGAATAGGTTGTGGAGTAATTTGATTTTGATAAGCTAAAGAAGAAATTGTTCCATAAATCAAAAAGACTAAAAAGACGAAAACAAATTGCAAAAGCATAAAGAAGACAAACCTTTTCGGGGTTGCGAAGATATTACGAAGTGCAATCCCTACCGATGTCCAGAAATAGACTTGTTTGATTTTGGTTTCAATTCTTTCTTCAATCAGTATTTGTTTCGCATCTAAGTCTATGTCCTCTATGATTTCTCCATCGCTCATTTTAATTCTTCTTGTGACATATTTTTCAACCTCTTCATAGTTGTGTGTCACGATGATAACGAGTTTGTCTTGGCTTATTTCATATAATAGCTTTAAAATATCCTCTGATGTTTTACTATCCAGATTTCCAGTAGGCTCATCGCATAAAATGGCAGGACAATCCTTAGCAAGTGCTCGTGCAATAACGGTACGTTGCTTTTCACCACCGGATAGCTTGCTAGCGCGGTGATGTAGACGGCTGGTCAAACCGACTTTTTCAATGAGTTCAAGAGCACGCTCAGTTCTAGTTTCTTTATCATAGCCCTGAAACTCTAATGCTAGAAGTACATTTTGAAATACCGTATAGGAATCAATGATGTTGTAATTTTGAAAAACGAATCCAACATACTGTGCTCGGTAGCTTTCCCACTCTGTAACCGTATAATGTGAGGTTGGCTTTCCATATAGAAAAAATTCACCTTCTTCGAAGGTATCAAGTCCACTGAGTATATTGAGTAGTGTTGACTTTCCTGAACCACTTTCTCCTGTGATTGCTACAAACTCACCAATCTTAAACTCAAGATTAATTTTTCTAATCCCTACAGCAATTAAATCATTCGATTTGTAATATTTAGTTATTTGATCAAGTTTTATCATGTAATCACCCTCTTGTATATTTAAGATATTATACTATGATTTTATTCATAGTTCAAGTTTTTTTAAAATAATTATAAAAAGAAAAACTCCTCTATGAAAAGGAGTATATGCTTTAATCATTATTTCTGATTTAAATTTTTAAAAGTTCTTCGGACTTAATCTTGATTTCTTCATCGACTTTTTTAACGAATTTATCTGTAAGCTCTTGAATATCGCCAAGATAACCTTTTTCATCATCTTCTGATAGACCTAATTTTTTAATGTGATCATTTCCATCACGACGAACATTTCTAACACCAACCTTTGCATGTTCACCCATTCTTTCAACATCCTTAATGAGTTCTCTACGTCTTGTTTCTGTGAGTTGTGGTAAGAAAAGTCTAATTCCAGTTCCATCATTTTGTGGATTGAGTCCTAAATCAGATGCATAAATTGCATGCTCAATTGATTTTAATGTCGACTTATCGAATGGCTTGATGAATAGTTGATTGCCTTCAATTGCAGTTATTGATGAAATCTGCTTAAGTGGTGTATCAACACCATAATATTCTACATGAATTTTGTCTAACAATGCTGGGTTTGCTCTACCTGTTCTAACGCCTGCAAATTCACGCTTTAAAACTTCTAGAGTCTTTGACATATGATCTTCAACTTCCATTAGGATCATATCTGCTTGTTCATTGATCATTTGATTATTCCTCCCATTTAACGATTGTACCTATTGGTTCTTGCAATACTGCTCTTTTCATGTTTCCATGTGTCTTCATATTGAATACAAGAATATCAATCTTGTTTTCTCTACAAATCGATGCTGCGGTTTGATCCATGACTTGGAGTTTGTCTTGATGTAATTGTTATTGAGTGATTTGATCAAACATGACTGCATCTTGATGCTTTCTAGGATCTTTATCATAGACGCCTTCAACACCATTTTTAGCCATCAAAATAATGTCTGCATTGAGTTCAGCTGCACGAAGTGCCGCTGCTGTGTCTGTTGAAAAGAATGGTGAACCAGTTCCCCCAGAAAAGATAACAACTCTTCCTTTTTCAAAATGTCTAATTGCTCTTCTTCTAATGTATGGTTCTGCGACTGCGCTAATTGGAAGTACAGTCATTACTCTAGTTGGTACCATGATGGATTCCAATGCATCTTGAAGTGCAAGTCCGTTCATGATTGTCCCAAGCATTCCCATATAGTCAGCCTGAGCACGGTCCATTCCAAGTTCTTCTCCAGTTTTTCCTCGCCATAGGTTACCTGCACCAACAACAATTCCCACCTGGACACCAAGTTCATAAATCTCTTTGATTTCTGTGGCAATGCCTTTAACTGTAACTGGGTTAATGCCGTAGGTTCCATTCCCCTTCAATGCTTCTCCACTAAGTTTTAATATCACTCTTTGGTACATTTTGCCACACCCCTTTATAATGGATTATTTAGATACATTTGCTGCAGCTGCAACTTCAGCTGCAAAATCTTCTTCCTTCTTTTCAATACCTTCACCGACTTCAAGACGGATAAAGTTTAACACTGAATTCTTATGTGACTTCAAGTATTCACTAACCTTTTGATCTGGATCCTTTACAAATCCTTGATCAACTAAGCAAATATCTTGTAAATACTTATTTAAACGACCAATCACCATTTTTTCAACGATGTTCGCTGGCTTACCTTCAGCAAGTGCTTGTTGCGTTAAGACATGTTTTTCATGTTCAAGTGTTTCTTGGTTCACTTGTGAACGGTCTAAGAAAAGTGGCTTTTGTGCTGCAACATGCATTGCGATGTCTTTAGCAACTTCAGCATCATTAACTGAAAGTAAAGCAAGTACTACAATTCTTCCACCCATATGCTTATAAGCGCCAAAACCTTGTTCGTTTGTCTTGACAAGTCTAGATACTCTACGAAGAGAAATCTTTTCTCCGATAGCAGCTGTTGCTTCAGCAAGTAAAATCTCAAGTTTCTTTCCATCCACTAATAATTCTAAGGCTTGTTCTGTATCCATTGCCTTTGAATTTAGGATTACATTTCCTACATTATCCAGTAAATCTAAGAATTTATTGTTTTTAGCAACAAAGTCTGTTTCTGAGTTTAATTCAAAGATTACAGCTTCGTTTCCACTTGTAACCACTGAGCATAAACCTTCAGCTGCGATTCTTCCTGCTTTTTTTGCTGCCTTTGCGATTCCTTTTTCTCTTAAGTAGTCAATAGCAGCTTGTAAATCACCGTTTGTATGATCAAGAGCACCTTTGCAATCCATCATGCCTGCTCCAGTAATTTCTCTTAATTCCTTTACCATTTGTGCTGTAATAGCCATATTTAAAATTCCTCCTCGAATGTTTGATTTTTGTGATACTTTTTTTTACAAATAAAGGGGATTTTTTTTATCCCCTTTTAGCATTTATTTTAATACGTCAATGAGTTCTGCTTTTTTAAGGGTTGAAGTTCCAGTAATGCCACGTTCTTTAGCAAGGTTACGTAATTCAGCAACTGTCATTGTTTCAAGATTCACTGTTTCTGCTACCTTTTCAACAACAACTTTTTCTTCAACTACAACTTCTTCAACAACAGCTTCTTCAACAACAGCTTCTTCAACTTTAGGTTCTACTACGGTTTCTGCCGCAGCTTCTCTAGTTTGTTCTCTTGGCTTGTATGGTTGTCTGTCTCTTTTTGGAGCTGCTGATGTGATAGGTTCGTCTTCGAACTTCTCAACAACACCACCTTGAGCTTCAATAACTGCGTTACCCATTACCCAAGTAATTAGTTTGACGGCACGGATTGCATCGTCATTCGCTGGAATGATGTGGTCAACGTCATCTGGATCACAGTTTGTATCTACGATACCGAATACTGCGATGCCTAATTTACGTGCTTCAAGAATAGCATTGCTTTCTTTTCTTGGATCAACGATGAAGATTGCTTCTGGAACCTTCTTCATTTCCTTGATACCACCTAAGAATTTTTCAAGACGATCACGTTCATGCTTTAGTTGAAGAACTTCTTTTTTAGGAAGTTT